>NC_008343.2:600000-830000 GCF_000014285.2 Granulibacter bethesdensis CGDNIH1
CGATTGACGGTTCGTTCTGCATGGCCTTGCGGATGGCTTCCGTTGTGCCTTTGCGCTGGATTTCGAACAGCGCCTTATGATCCAGATTGTCGTCATTGATCACAGACGGCGCCAGCCACACGGAACAGATGATGCCAAGATCATTGACCTGATCTTTCGGCAGATAGCCTTCCCGTACGGCATCCAGAACACCGTTGGCGATGGCGAATTGAACCGTGCCCATCAGGATATTGGTGTAGCGCTGGCTTTTCACGGTTACTTTGGACACGCACAGAGTCACTGGGCGAACCTGTATCCCGGTGTTCAGAATGGCGAAAACACGACTGTGACCGGCAACCTGATCGCCTACCAGAGTGGCGAGAGCAGTGCCGACCGGCCCGTCCAGCGCACCGATGACGACTTCCGGTTCTGCCGCGGTGCCGGGTGGTCCGCCAGCGACCAGAGCCTCACCGGTACGCAGGATAATACGTTCGCTCATGGAGGGGTCTCCTTATCGGATGAGGGGAAGGAAATGAGGGGGCTGACAGATTGGCCGTATCGAATTCTGCCCGCCTCAGAGATATCACGCGCCAGAATGATCGGGGAGTATGGCCCGGGCAATGCGCATAGCAGCATTTGCCGCCGGTATGCCCGCATAACACGCGACATGCATCAGTGTTTCTGCGACATCGCCGGGGGAGGCCCCGGTATTCCTTGTGGCGCGGCAATGGCCTTTGAACTCCTCCTCAGCACGCAGAGTGGCCAGGACGGCCAGAGTGATCAGACTGCGGGTGCGACGATCCAGGCCGGGGCGTGACCATGGCCCGCCCCAGGCGGCCTCCGTCATCCATGTCTGGAAATCCCGCTCGAAGGGGGAGGCATGGTCGAAGGCACCCTGAACGAATTCCTCCCCCATGACAGCGCGGCGCGTGGCCAGTCCTCGCGTCAGTGCATCGGCCTGTGCCTGTGCACCGATAAAGCGGTGGATCGCCTCCACAACCTGTCCGGGCTGTTCGGTGCAGATCATATGGGCAGCATTTTCAATGATGGTGAAGGCCGCTCCGAGCCGATCGCGAAGCGCTTCAGCCATGGGGATCGGGGTGGATCGGTCCTGATCCCCCACCAGTACAAGCGACGGTGCCAGAATGGCTTCGGCATGATCCGACAGATCGGCGACGGAGAGGGCCTCGCACGCCGCGGCATATCCTTCCGGATCGGTCCGGCAGAGCATTGTATACAGGCCGTGCGAGGCGGGATCAGTCAGAAACTCCTCCGTCACCCAGCCGGGCAGCACCTGATCTGCCAGCAATGCCATCCCTTCCGCTCTCGCCAGCGCGGCGCGGTCCAGAAAACGGGACGGTTCTGCCATCGCCAGACCGGTATCGCAGAGAATCAGCGAACGCACCCGGGCCGGAGCGATGGCTGCGAGCATCTGTGCGACCATCCCGCCCAGAGAAATGCCCGCAACATGCGCTTCATCCACGCCCAGCGCATCCAGCACCGCCAGCGCATCCCGTGCCAGCATGTCGATGCTGTATGGTCCCTGCGTCACCTCCGTCAGCCCATGTCCGCGCAGATCGGGGCGGATGACGCGATAGCTTCGGGCCAGTTCCGCTGCCATGCCGTCCCAGGCTGCTCCGGTCGCACCGAGCGCATGGAGGAGCAGGAAAGCGGGTGCTCCCTCCGGACCATCAACCGTCAGATGGATGTTCAGATCTCCAGCCAATTCCCCGGTGCGTAGAAACATCCGTCTTTATCCTCTTCCATGCTGAAGCCGTTCTGGACTTGCCGCGATGCTTCATGCAACGCATGGGCCAATAAAATGACGCGGCGACAGAGTCGTGAAGGCTGGTCACCCATGCTGAAAGAGGAAGTCGGATATCATGAGCGATACAGGACAAGATACAGTGCTGACACTGAACAAGGCGCAGGCAATCGTTACGGCCAGCCTCGAAAAGGCGGCCTCTGCCGGGATGAAGCCGCTGGCGATTGCGGTGCTGGATGCACGCGGAGCGCTGAAGGCTTTCGGGGCGTCGGATGGTACCAGCCTGCGCCGGGGTGAGGTTGCGATTGGCAAGGCACATGGCGCGGTGGCGCTGGGTATGGGCAGCCGGGCAATTGCTGATCGTGCCGCAACGGATCCGAGTTTTGTGGCGGCGGTGACTCATGCCGTTGGCGGCTCCCTGATTCCCGTACCGGGCGGGGTGCTGATCATGGCGGGCGACACCCTGCTGGGTGCGGTTGGTGCGTCGGGCGATACATCCGACAATGACGAGGCGGCTGTGGTCGCGGGGATCGAGGCCGCAGGATACACCGCGCGCATCCGTTAACAGTGATGCGGACAGGGAGGCCATAAGCGGCGTTCATGGCGGGGCATAAGACCGGATCATCTCTGCCGGGGCGTCGGATGGCGCTTGCGTGGGCGGCATCCCTGTTGACGGGTGCTCACAATGCATGGGGGCGGGAGGAAGGGCATTCCGGTATTCGGCATGCTCTTCCCCGGACACCTTCTGCCCCGGCTGCTGTTGCGCCTGATGCGACCGCCAGCCTGCTGCACCGTGTGGTCATGGGATGCAGCGGTGAGGATTATGCCAGCGCCGTGCAGGCGGTGGCAGGGCAGAGGCTGGGGCGTCTTCAGACGAGGTTGGTGGTCGATGTCACCGATACGCTGCCGAGGATGGAAAGTATCCGGCAGGCCCGCATTCTGGCACGGCCGGCGCCTTGCGATGTGCTGCTGCTGGACGACATCGCCATGTATACCCTGTCCCTGATCCAGCCCTTTCGCCCCGCCACACCGCAATTTCTTCCGGCTCTGATCGGTGTCGAACCGGATCTTCGGCTGCCCTATGCTGCTCCGCAGATGCAGAGCGGTCTGGTCATCGTCCGCCGTGCGTCCCTGACAAAGGACATGGTGCTGTTGCGCTATGGTGATCTGGCTTCACCGCGGCTGCATGGGCGGGTCGGATTTTCGGATGCGCAGTATCTTCAGGTCATGGGCGCTGCCACCTTGGCCATGGGTGGGAGCATGACATATTACGCGCCCGGTCTGACCTGGCTGCGCCGCCTGCGTCACCATGGAGCGCGGAGCTATCCGAGCGATGAAGCATTGGGCAATGCCCTCCGTACCGGAGAGATCGTTGCCGCCCTGACCTTGCAGGCCAATGCAGTGATCTGGCAGCAGATGGTAGGCGACCTGGCCTGGCATGCGGCAGAGGAGGGGGTCATTCCCGTTATCATGCAGGCAGCCATGCTGCGCAATGATGCCGACCCTGCCGCTGCCGCCCTGGCCTGTAATATGTTGCTGGAACCGCCGGTGCAGACCGATCTGATGCACCGTACCGGTTTCCTGCCGACCGTAACCTCCCTGCTTGAAGATCACGAAACGATCCGGGCCTATGGTTTTTCCACCTATCAGCGGGACCGGTTCCAGTGGCCGGCTTATTCCTATCTGGCAGGAGAGATGATGGCGCTGTGGAAACAGTGGATTGCCATTTTTGATGCCCGGCCCGTGCGTTCGCCCCACCGTCCGGCGGGGCATCCGAAACCGGTGACCAGACCGTGATGAGGAGGGCGGGAAAATTTGACTTTTGGATGAACGCTCTCTATAGGGCCGCCCTCATGGCCGGGAACGCGGACGGACCTTCGGGGTTCGCGCCCGCCGGATGCAGCTGCATCCGGACTACCGGTGCAACAAAAGACTCAAGGCGCATGCCGGGTCACATAAAGAAGGCTGTCCTGCGATGACCAAACGCGCAGAATCGAAATTCAAGATCAATCGCCGCCTCGGCGTCAACCTGTGGGGCCGCGCCAAGTCTCCGCTGAACAAGCGTGACTACGCACCCGGCCAGCATGGTCAGCGCCGTAAAGGCAAGCCGAGCGATTTCGGCATTCAGCTGATGGCGAAGCAGAAGCTGAAGGGCTATTACGGCAATATCAGCGAGAAGCAGTTCCGCAAGTATTATGAGGAAGCGGTCCGTCGCAAGGGTGATACCTCCGAGAACCTCATTGAGCTGCTGGAACGCCGCCTGGATGCCGTCATTTATCGTATGAAGTTCGCGCTGACCCCGTTCGCGGCGCGTCAGTTCGTGAACCACGGCCATGTGCTGGTGAACGGCAAGCGCGTGAACATCCCGTCCTATCTGGTGAAGGTCGGTGACGTGGTGGAAGTGCGTGAGAAGTCGAAGCAGCTCGCCATGGTGCTGGACGCCACCCAGAGCGGTGAGCGCGATGTGCCGGAATATCTGCACGTCGATCATCGCCTGATGAAGGGCACCTATGCCCGCTATCCGAAACTGTCCGATGTGCCGTACCCGGTGCAGATGGAACCGAATCTGGTCATCGAATACTATTCTCGCTGATCCGGTTTTTATCGGTACGTTTTTCAACGCCGGGCATGGCAGCATGTCCGGCGTTGCCGTTTCTGCCGCTGCTTGTCCTGATGGGGTGCGCTTCGCGTTATGACCGCGCTTGCCAATGAAATCCGCCGCCGTCGCACCTTTGCGATCATTTCCCACCCTGACGCGGGTAAAACCACCCTGACCGAGCGGTTGCTGGTCGCTGGTGGGGCCATTCAGCTTGCAGGAAATGTCCGCGCCAAAGGGGAGCGGCGCCGCACCCGGTCGGACTGGATGGCCATTGAGCGGGATCGCGGCATTTCCGTCGTCACCTCGGTGATGACGTTCGAATACAAGGATTGCGTGTTCAATCTGCTGGATACGCCGGGCCACGAGGACTTTTCGGAAGATACCTACCGCACACTGACGGCGGTGGACTCGGCGGTGATGGTGATTGACGCTGCGAAAGGTATCGAGGCCCGCACACGCAAGCTGTTCGAGATCTGCCGTCTACGCGATATTCCCATCATCACCTTCATCAACAAGATGGATCGTGAGGCGCAGGACCCGTTTGCGTTGCTGGACGAGGTCGCGAATACGCTCGCGCTGGATACCGCGCCGGTTACCTGGCCGGTGGGCAGGGCGGCGGATTTCATCGGCACCTATGACCTGCGTTTGCAGGAATACCGTCTGACGCAGCAGGTTCCGGAATCCGATCCTCGCATGCAGGGGGTGGCGGAGGAGCTGGAGCTGGTCCGTGCCGCCCTGCCGGAATTCGAGGTTGAAGGTTTCATGGAGGGCCATTTGACCCCGGTTTTCTTCGGTGCGGCGATCAAGGATATCGGCGTGACCGATCTGCTCGATGCGCTGTCCGCCTTCGGGCCGCCGCCCCGGGCGCAACCGGCGGATACCCGTATCGTCTCGGCGGAAGAAGAAACAGCCACTGCGCTGGTGTTCAAGATTCAGGCGAATATGGATCCCAATCATCGGGACCGGATTGCCTTTGCCCGCGTGTGCTCCGGCAAGATCGTGCGCGGCATGCGGATGAAGCAGGCCCGCACCGGCAAACAGATTCCGCTGCATGCACCGCAATTCTTCTTCGCGCGCGACCGTCAACTGGCCGAAGAAGCCTTTGCCGGTGACGTGGTGGGAATTCCCAATCACGGCACGCTACGCATCGGCGATACGCTGACGGAGGAAGAAGGGCTGAACTTCACCGGTGTCCCTTATTTCGCCCCGGAAATCCTCCGCCGCGTGCAGATCAAGGACGCCATGAAAGCCAAAAAGCTCAAGCAGGCTTTGCAGGAACTGGCCGAAGAAGGCGTCGTACAGCTGTTCCGCCCGCGCGATGGCTCCCAGCCGATTGTCGGTGTGGTCGGGGTGTTGCAGCTGGATGTGCTGATGGCGCGGCTGGCCAATGAGTACGGGGTGCCGATTACTTTCGATCAGACACCGTTTTCGCTGGCGCGCTGGGTGTCCGGGGAGAAAGCGGCACTGGAAAAATTCATTGATGCGCAACGCAGCGCCATGGCGGATGATGTCGACGGCGATCCGGTCTTTCTGGCAAGCTCCGCCTTTATGATGCGGCGTACGGCGGAACTGAGTCCCGATATTACGTTCCGGGACGTCAAGGACATGCATGCGGATGCTGTTTCTGCATAAGCACATGTGCTGATCTGATGAATGAGAATGCTGGTGGTTCTTCAAGCTAGGGCCCTGCCTGATTATGTAGGTGTTTCAGACTCCGCCGGGTAAGGACGATGCAGATGCAGGATGCCGCGCTGGAAAAGCAGTTACAGGATGATGCTACGGCTGCTCGGGAGGCCTCGTTGCATCCGGTGACGGAGGCGGTTTCAGTCCCTCATGGCGCGGGCCTGCCGTTGTTGCGTCAGGCCATCATGGAAGAATTCGCCGGTCGCATTGCCGTGGTCTCATCCTTCGGGGCCGAATCCGCCCTGCTGCTCGCGCTGGTGGCGGAGATAGACCCTGCGACACCGATTGTCTTTCTGGAAACGGAGCGCCATTTTCCGGAGACTCTCGCCTATCGGCAGCAATTGGCCAACCTGCTTGGTCTGACCGGCATCCGCGATATCCACCCGGATCCGGAAGAGGCAGCGGCTCAGGACCCTGATGCCGAGTTATGGTATTTCGATGCCGATGCATGTTGCGCCCTGCGTAAGGTGCGTCCGCTGGAAAAGGCTTTATCCGGTTTCGATGCCTGGATCAGTGGGCGCAAACGCCATCAGGCCAGCACGCGCGCGGCGCTGCCCTTCCGGGAGGTCGAGGGCAAGTTTACCAAATTCAATCCGCTGGCCGACTGGGGGGCTGCCGATATCGAGGCGGAAATGACGCGGCGCCAGTTGCCGCGTCATCCTTTGGTGGCAAAAGGATACCCGTCAATTGGTTGTGCCCCCTGCACCCAGCCGGTGGCACCCGGAGCCGATCCGAGATCAGGTCGATGGAGAGGCCGCGCCAAAACTGAATGCGGTATTCATCGGCCAACGGGCTGACAGTGCAGCCCGTTGCATCCAGGAGGTATCAGCCGACAGGGAAGGGGTTACGCTCTGAGAAGTGGGCTTGATGCCAGTAGGGATAGATTTTCGGTACCTCGCTGGCTGCATCCAGTCTGGCAACCTGATCCTCCGTCAAATGCCAGCCGATGGCGCCAAGATTATCGCGTAGCTGCTGCTCATTGCGGGCACCGATGATCACATTGGCGACCCCCGGGCGTTGCAGCAGCCAGTTCAGGGCGATCTGCGGGACGGTTTTTCCGGTTTCCTGAGCGATTTCGTCCAGCGCATCGACAACTTTATACAGATAATTGTCATCGACCTGCGGCCCCGGATCGGCAGCACGATGCAGCCGGCTGGTTTCAGGCAGAGGTTGACCGCGTCTGATTTTACCCGTCAGCCGTCCCCAACCGAGTGGACTCCACACCATGCAGCCCACTCCTTGATCGAGACCGAGCGGCATCAATTCCCACTCATATTCCCGACCGACGAGGCTGTAATAGGCCTGATGCGAAATATAGCGTGGCAGATTATAGGCCTGCGCATAGGCCAGTGATTTCATCAGATGCCAGCCGGAGAAATTGGAGCACCCGACATAGCGGATTTTTCCTGCCCGGATCAGATCATCCAGCGTGTTCAGCACTTCCTCGACCGGGGTTTTCGCGTCGAAACCGTGCAGATGGAACAGGTCGATGTAATCGGTTCCCAGACGCTTCAGGGATGCTTCGACCGAGCGGATCAGATGCAGGCGTGATGACCCGACATCGTTATAGCCACTCCCGGCACGAAAAGTGGCTTTGGTGGAAATAAGAACCTGATCCCGTCGCCCGGCAATGGCACCGCCCAGTACTTCTTCAGCGATACCGGCTGAATAAATATCGGCGCTGTCAAAAAAATTCAGACCGGCCTCCAGGCAGATATCGACCAGCCGCGTTGCTGCCTGAACATCTGTATCGCCCCATTCCTTGAAAAGCGCTCCCTTGCCGCCGAAAGTGCCGGTACCAAGGCTGAGCACGGGAACAAAAAGCCCTGATCGGCCAAGCTGTCTGGTTTCCACACGCATTCTCCTGTCGATAAGAGATCATCGGGATCATATAATAACGTAAGTTATTATATAGTCACCTTCTAAAATTCAGCTATTTGCAGCGCCACGGCATGATTGCTTTCCTTTTTTGGGCAAAATGCGTCTAGGCTTGGGTTTCCTGTCGATAAGCGGAATCGAGGTCTCGATGAGTCCTGATAAAATCGCTGTCATCGGCGCGGGTTTCAGCGGGACGTTACTGGCCCTGCATGCCCTCCGACGATGTCCCCATAATACCACCGTCACATTGATCGAACGCAACCGCCAGTTCGGGCGGGGTCAGGCTTACGCCACTGGCAATCCGAGCCATCTGCTCAATGTCCCTGCCGGACGCATGAGCGCCTTTCACGATAATCCCCATCATTTTGTTGCCTGGTTGCGGGAGCATCCGCAGGAGGCCGCAGCCTTGGGTGTGGCACCGGGCACCGAAGAAGGCGCTTTTGTGCCGCGCTCCCTGTTCGGTAGTTATGTCCGCTCCCTGCTCAATGCCGAGCTTAAGGAGGATGAGCGGCTCGAACTGGTGAGGGGCGATGCGCATGATCTGTGCTGTGGTCCTGACGGCAGGTTGCAGATCATGCTCGGGCAGGGCGCAACCGAGCGCGTGGTCGAGGCGGATCGTGTCGTTCTCGCCACCGGTAATTTCCCGCCGGCACCACCGCCGGTCGAGGATCCTTCTTTTTTCGATACGCCGTTCTACAGTCCTGATCCGTGGGCCACGGATGCACTGACAGGGCTGGAGCCGGAAGCTCCGGTTTTCCTGATCGGCACCGGCCTGACCATGGTGGATGTCGCAGTTTCCCTGCTGGATCAGGGCCATCATGGTCCGATCATGGCTGTGTCCAGACGAGGGCTGGTTCCGCTGCGTCATGGTGGAGGGGCGTTGCCGCCTCTGCGCTCCAGCGCCCGGCAGAGCCATCCGGATACTGAATTGTCACCGGATGACGCTGCCTTTCCGACCACCATCAACGATTTGCTCCGCTTTTTACGTCAGGAAGCCGCCCGTTCCATCGCGTCGGGGGAAAGCTGGCAGCCGGTGGTGGACAGCCTGCGTCCTTTTACGATCGATGTGTGGCAAACCATGCCGATGCGGGACAGGGCCAGATTTCTGCGCCATCTGCGACCATGGTGGGATATTCACCGTCATCGCGTACCGCCTGCCACGGCTGACCGGATTACCGATGCCAGGGCACGGGGGCAGTTGAGGATTGCGGCCGGACGAATCAGGGCTTTCGATATCACAGATCAAGGCGAGGTTCTGATCCGCTGGCGGAAGCGGGGGGAGGCCGATCTGACGTCGACCCGTGCGGTACGAGTCATCAACTGCTCCGGCCCCTGTGCCGATTATGCCCGGATCGGCCATCCACTGATTCGTGCCCTGCTCGATCGGGGATCGGTCAGGCCGGACCCGCTCGGGTTGGGGCTGGAAGTCACTGGGAACTGTGCCTTGCTGGACAAGGCCGGGCGTATTTCACGGCGGCTGTTTGCCGTGGGACCGATCACCAAAGGGGCATTCTGGGAAATGACCGCTGTGCCAGATATCCGGCGACAGGCCGAGTTTGTGGCCGGGCATCTCGCCGCCCTTATCAAGGCCTCCCCCTGCCGCGCTGCGTAGCTGCAACGGGAAATGGGATCAGCGCCGCTGGAGAATATAATTGCCGGTATAGGTGATGGTGATGGAATCCTCCTTGGTGCCGGGGGGGAAAGGCGGCACGCGGGAGCCGCGCCAGACGGAGGTCCAGGCCATATCCAGCGCTTGCGATCCCGAGCTTTCCAGCATCTGCACGTCCGTCACCACGCCGAAGCGGTTGATTGTCAGCTGAAGCGTCACAGGCCCGTCCTCCCCGCGCATAGCCGCGTCACGCGGGTAGTAGCCGTGTTCCTGCACCCAGCGGCGGAGCGCGGCTTTCCAGTCATTTCCAAGGGCCAGATTATTCGGCATCGAGGCGAACGGATTATTATGCCGCAAACCGCGTGCGGCTCCCCCCAGTGAATAGTTCAAGGGAGAGGAAAGCGAACTGCCGGGTGCTTCCCGGACCTTGCCCGGCGGACGCGATGATGTTCGGGGCGTCGCTTTGGGCGCGCGCACCGGGGGTTGCGGCATGGTCCGGGGCTGTGGCGGGGAGGGGGGCGCCGGAGGGGACTCGGTCGTTGGCGGCGGTGGGGCGAGCGGCACGGCATCGGGCGCCGGCTCTGGCGGCAAGGGGATATCAGGCACGGGTGCAGGCGGCTGTTGCGCCGGTGTTGTTGATGGCGCCTGAGACTGCGGAGCGGGCGGCACGGGAGCGACCTGCGGCGGAGCCTCCTGCGGTTGAGGAGGTGCAGGCGGGTTGGGCGGGGCTGATGATGGAGAGGGTTGGGAGGTATCAGGCTTGTCCTCCGGCGTGGGGGGAGGCGTTCCCGGCTTGTCGGACAAGGCAGCCGAATCGGTCTTGCTGTCAGGGCTGGTATTGGACGGGGCTTTCTCTCCTCCGGCCTCGAACACCATGGCGACATCGCTGGGGGCTGACAGATCCTGTGGGGGCCGCCCGACATGCAGGAACAGCAGCGCCGCCAGAAGCAGGGCGTGAACGGCAATCGACAGGACGAGCGTAACCGACAGGCGGTCTCGCCCCATCCGTTCCCCTTCTCCCCAGGGACCACATGCGGTGAGCTGCCGTTCTGTCATGTCGGGCGACGGTGTTGTCCGGTCAGACGCCACGCAAGATCCTTATCGTTCCTGCGATTATGGGCGAATTCAGGCGGCAGGAAAACCTGCCATGCCGCCGGATTGGCAGGGAAATCGGCTTTCTCCCTCGGGTGAGAGGGAGAAAGCCTCCATCCTGTCAGCTACGGCTGGTTTTCTTGCGGCTGCTGCTGCCACCCGGTCCCGCGGTCCGACCACGGGGAGCGGTGTGACGACCGGAGGGTGCGGTGGAAGAGGACTTGCCGTAGGACGGCTTGTCTTTCGACGCGCCACGCCGGGGGGCGTCACCTGCATAGGCGGATGAGCCGCTGCGGGCGGTCCGGGGTTTACCGCCGGCTTTCGAATCGTAGGACTTCGCCTCATAGGGCTTGTCATATGCTTTACGTTCGCCGGAGCGGGGAGCAGTTTTGGAAGTGCGGCGTGGACGGCCGGTCTCGTCACCCCCGTGATCGGCTTCGCGCATGGCACGGTCGAAGCCGCCTTTGCCGCGTTCCGCGGTTGAGGGGCGCGGTGTGTAGCCACCTGAAACGCCTGCGGGGGGAGCCGAAGCGGCGGAAATGGCCACTTCATCGGCCTCACGGCCCTCAATGGCGCTGCTGAACGTGTCGGCACGGGCAGAGTCTATCTCGAAGAAGGTCTCCGTCTCCATGATGCGAATCGCACCGATATCCGGCTTGCGGATGTGACCGGCGCGGCACAGCAGCGGTACGATCCATTTCGGATCGGCATTGTCGTTGCGACCGACGCTCAGCTTGAACCAGCGTGTGGAACGTGCTTCGCCGTCATTGTCCCGGCGCGGCGCGCGGGCCGGGCGGTCCTGATCGCTGCGGTCTCTGTCACGGACCCGCTCACGCTGCGGACGGTCTCCACGCTCGCTGTTGCTGGGGCGCTCATGCACGACCTGAACGTCTTCCGGTTCCGGCAGGCGTCCGCGATGCAGGCGCAGCACGGCGACCGCCAGAGCCTCCGCATCGCGGCCTTCCATCAGGATACGCGCCGCTTCACGCTCATCGTCAGAGATGGGGGCACTCAGGGCCGGGCTTTCCAGCATGCGCTCCCGGTCACGGATGGAGATTTCCTCGACCGTTGGAACCGGGGTCCATTCAGCGCGAATGCCAGCCGTGTGCAGAAGCTGATCGGCCTTGCGCTGACGGTTGACGGGGGCGATCAGCACGCTGACCCCCTTGCGTCCGGCGCGGCCGGTGCGACCGCTGCGATGCAGCAGGGTGGCGGAATTGGTCGGCAGATCGGCATGGATCACCAGATCCAGCGCGGGCAGATCGAGGCCGCGGGCCGCCACATCCGTGGCGACACAGACGCGGGCCTGTCCCTCGCGCAGCAGATGCAGGGCGCGGCTGCGTTCGGTCTGGCTCAACTCGCCGGACAGCGCGACAGAGGAGAAGCCGCGCTCCATCAGACTGGCCTGAAAATGGCGGACTTCCTCACGCGTGCCGCAGAACACCATGGCGATGGGAGCGTCGTAGAAACGCAGCACGTTCACCACCGAATGACGCGCCTCATGCGGCAGCACCCGCACGACGCGATAGTCGATATCGGCATGCGGCTTGTTGCGGGAAACGGTGTCGATGCGCAGCGCATTGGTCTGGTAACGCTTGGCCAGCGCGGCGATTTCACGGGCGATGGTGGCGGAGAACAGCAGGGTACGGCGTTCTGCGGGGGTGGCGTCGAGGATTTCCTCCAGCTCATCCCGGAAGCCGAGATCGAGCATTTCGTCGGCTTCGTCCAGCACCACGGCGCGGAGGCGGGAAAGATTCAGGCGCCCGCGTCCCAGATGGTCGCAAAGACGGCCCGGCGTGCCGACGACGATATGGCAGCCGCGCTCCAGCGCCTGCGCTTCCCGTCTGGCATCCATGCCACCGATACAGGAGACGACACGGGCGCCGGCGGGACCATACAGCCACAGCAATTCCTGCTGCACCTGCATGGCCAGTTCGCGGGTCGGGGCCACGATCAGCGCCAGCGGTGCACCGGCCTGGCCGAGCCGTTCGTCAGCGCCCAGCAGCGTGTCGGCCAGAGCCAGACCATAGGCAACGGTCTTGCCGGAACCGGTCTGGGCGGAGACCAGCAGATCGCGCTCGGCGGCATCAGCGGTCAGAACAGCATCCTGCACAGGGGTCAGGCTCGTATAGCCCTTGGCATCCAGCGCTGCCTTCAGGGTTGGATGCAGCGCGGGAAACAGGGCCGGGGCTGATGCCTCGGCATGGGTGTTCATGTCGGCATCCGCGTGCGTCGCGGCGGTATCGGAAAACATCAATGCATAAAATCCGGTCGGGGAGATGATGGAGGGCATTTCTTCAACGGGCCGCACGCCCATCCGTCATCAGCGGCCGAGAGCCGATCCTATAGCAACATTCTTCACGCTGATCCCAGTATAAAGCGCGCTGCCCAGCCCCGCGTGAATGGCGGTTATGGCCGGGTGTTGCGGATTAGTCCTGACCCGGTTCCAGCCGTCTGGTCCAGGCGGCGAACGCTGCCAAAGTCTCGTCACTGGCATGGTGTTCCATACCTTCCGCATCCTGTAGCGCAACTTCGGGTGAGATGCCGAGTATCCGCAGGAAGCGGAACACAATCTGATGCCGGTGGCGTGCACGTTGTGCCAGCGCTTCTCCCGCCGGGGTCAGCAGAATGGAGCGGTACGGTATGCTATTGACCAGACCATCCCGCGCCAGACGGGCAATGGTGCGGTTCACGGTGACATGGGTCACCCCCAGTGCGCGGGCAATATCGATGGCGCGGGCCTGTCCATGGTGGGCGATCAGGTCGGCGATCAGCTCCACATAATCTTCGGCAATCTCGGTCTGCCGCGCTTCACGCGCACGTGTGAAGCGATTCTCGGGCGCCTCCAAGTCAGCAGAAACGGGTGGGGCAGGCTCAACACTCATGGGCCGGAGTGTCTCCGAACCCGTCTTGTGCCGCAAGGGTAAGGTTAAAGATAGCAATAGACATCAAAGGGTCGCTATCATTGCCCTTATCTTGCCACAAAGATGAGATGATAGCGGTAGCCAGACCCGATGCAGCCAGCATCGCCGCAAGCTATATTTCATTCCGCCAGCGTGCCAGACAGAGCCAGGGATCATAATCGTCCATGAAGATCGCGCAGATTTCACCTTTGTATGAGCGCGTTCCCCCCAGGCTGTACGGGGGTACGGAAAGAATCGTTTCCTTCCTGACGGAGGAGCTGGTGGCGCAGGGCCACGAAGTCACGCTGTTTGCCAGCGGTGATTCGATTACCAAGGCCCGCCTTGTTTCCCCCTGCGATGTTGCATTGCGGCTGAACCCGGAGGTCAAGCTTGATCTGCCCTGGCATACGATGCAGCTGGAGCAGGTGCGGCAGATGGCGCACGAGTTCGACGTGCTGCATTTTCATACCGATCTGATCCATTTCCCGGTGGTGCGTCCCTTTTCCAGCCGGACACTGACGACATTGCATGGACGGCTGGATCTGAAGGATCTGCCCGGCTTCTATCGCATGTTCAGTGAAATCCCGGTCGTCTCCATCTCCGATAATCAGCGGGCGCCGATGCCACCGGTCAATTGGGCGGGAACAGTCCTGCATGGCCTGCCCGCCGATCTCCTGCCTTTCTCGGCTAATCCAAAAGGCGGATATTTCGCCTTCCTGGGCCGTATCTCCCCGGAAAAAGGCCCGGATCGGGCCATCGAGATCGCCACCCGCGCCGGAGTGCGACTGAAGATTGCGGCCAAGGTCGACAAGGCCGATCAGCATTACTGGGATACGGTCATCAAGCCGATGGTCGATGCCAATCCGCTGGCTGAATATATCGGTGAGATCAATGAGCAGCAGAAGGCCGAGTTCCTCGGCAATGCCACCGCTCTGCTGTTCCCGATCGACTGGCCGGAACCGTTCGGTCTGGTGATGATCGAGGCCATGGCCTGTGGAACACCGGTGATCGCCTGGCGCAATGGCTCTGTGCCGGAAGTCATGCAGCACGGAAAAAGCGGTATGATCATCAGCAGCATGGATGAAGCCGTTGCCGCGGTGCGCCATGTGGAAAGCATGGATCGCGCTGGTGTGCGCGCCTGCTTCGATGATCGTTTTACCGCTGCCCGTATGGCGCGTGATTATGTACACTTGTACGAGCTGGCGGCGCAGGGGGCACCCCTCGCGCGGGTTGCCTAAATCTTTCTATCGGGTTGAACCCGGCGCAGATCATGATGGTCTGCGCCGTAGGTCCGATGACGGATCAAACGCCGGAATGCTCGTTTCGCCACAGGGCAATGCCGCCGGTAATGCCTGCATCGTTTGAAACGATATGAACATTGCCCGGCAGATCTAAAGTGACTTCTTTTGCGTTGCCGCCGCCGATATAGAGTGTGTCGTAGCAGACCAGCTCGTACAGAATATCGATCACTTTTTGCACATGCCGGTTCCAGCGCTTCTTGCCGGATTTTTCCAGTGCGACGTGCCCAACGTAATCATTGTAGGTTTTCTTCCGGTGAACCGGATGGTGAGCCAGTTCGAGATGCGGAGTAAGCCTGCCATTGATAAACAGGGCGGTTCCGGCGCCGGTGCCGAGGGTCAGCACCATTTCAAGCCCGTGTCCCTGAATGACGCCCAGCCCCTGAATATCGGCATCATTGGCCAGCCTTGCTGGAGCATGCAGCGCTGATCCCAGTTTTTCGGCAAGCGGGAAATGCTTCCATGTCCCGGTGTCGAAATGGGGGGCGGTTAGAACCTTGCCGTCACGTACCATGCCGGGAAATCCGATGGAAATACGCTGGTAAGCGGGCAAAGGCTGCACCAGTTTTTCCAGTGTTTCCAGCATGATGTCGGGTGGGCAGGGATAGGGCGTCTTGACCCAGACACGCGGCACGACCATCTGGCCGTCGCTGTCCAGTACTGACGCTTTCAGCCCTGTCCCGCCAATATCGATGGCCAGCGTGTAAGGAGCTTTTCCCCCAGCTTTTTTCCCCTGTGCCATGCCCTGAAGGGGATTGGCATGGGCTTTATCGTGACTGTCGTCTGGCATGATTGTCCTGCCGCTTTCTATTGTAGCGGACAATCATGAAAGCACTCAGAGCATGATGGCAACTCACGCTGCCGCCAGAGCTTCCCTGACGCCCAGCAATCCCAGCAATTCCAGGCGCAGGCTTGCAAATGCCGCATCGCCGGGGCGGCGGGGGCGGGGAATTGAGATCGTTCGTTCGGCGGCAATCCGCCCGTGCTCCAGTACCACGACACGGTCCGCGAGCAACAGCGCTTCGTCGACATCATGTGTCACCAGCAGTACCGCCGTACGGTGAACCTCCCACAACCGTGCCACCAGGCTCTGCATCCGCAATCTGGTCAGGGCATCAAGCGCCGCGAAAGGTTCATCAAGCAGCAGGAGCTCCGGCGAGCGGACCAGTGCACGCGCCAGCCCAGCCCGTTGCGCTTCTCCGCCCGACAGGGTCAAGGGCCAGGCGTCAGCCCGGTGCGCCAGTTCAACTTCGCGCAGGGCCTCCACGGCATGGTCGCGGGTGGGGCGATCCTTTACGCCCAGCACGACATTGCGCCACACATTCTTCCAGGGCAGCAGCCGGGGTTCCTGAAACACCACAGCCCTGCGTTCCGGCAGGCGCAGATGGCCCTGTGATGGTGTATCCAGTCCGGCAAGAAGGCGTAGCAAAGTCGTTTTGCCAGAGCCGCTGCGGCCCAGCAGAGCCACGAATTCTCCCGGTGCGATATCAAGACTCAACCCGGATAAGATGGTTGTGCTGCCGAATTGCTGGTGGACCTGGTGCAGGGAAACGACGGGTGTTTGTGTCATGGCTTATGCTCCAAGCCCTACTGGACGCCAGCGCAGGGCGCGGGCCTCAATCCATCGTACAGCCTGATCGGCAATCAGCCCCAGCAGCGCATAAACCAGCAGCCCCACGATAATGATGTCGGTACGCAGGAATTCCCGGGCATCAATCATCATGAAGCCGATCCCGCTGTCGGCATTGACCTGCTCGGCCACCACCAGACTCAGCCAGCCAATGCCCACGGCATAGCGTAGACCGGTCAGAAAATGCGGAAGCGCCCCCGGCAGGACGATAGCAGTGATGGTTTCACGGCGGCTCAGCCCCAGCGTGCGTCCAGCTTCCAGTAACTTGCGATCCACACTCCGGATGCCGGCGAACAGATTCAGATAGACCGGAAACACCGCCCCCAGCGCGACCAGAAGCACCTTGGGCGTTTCCCCGATTCCAAACCAGAGGATGAACAGCGGCACCAGCGCCAGATGTGGCAGCACCCGCACCATCTGCATCGGGGTATCGACAATTTCTTCCCCCAGCCGGGACAGGCCAGCCACTAGGGCCAGCACTGTGCCGGCACCGATCCCGATCACCAGACCTGCACTGACGCGCAGCAGGGAAACCGACATATGGCCGATTAGCTCGCCATCAAGCAGCAGATCCCGGAAAGTTGCCAGAATGGTGAATGGCGCCGCGATGGTCCGGGTGGAGATCAATCCGAAACTTGAACCCGCCTGCCAAACCGCCAGAAGCAGAAGAAGAGAAACATATCGCCGTCCCCCCTGAAGGCGTCGGCTCAATGTGTCCCTCACGCTGGACCAGGACGGAAATGAGGACATTGCTCTGGCTGGTCTTGTGAAAACGGACTCAGACATGAAGTCTCCCGCCTATTGTCCGGCTGATTGTTTTCTGAATGTACAAACAGATGTGATTTCTGATCAAATATCACATATCATGCGTGTGTCAACATTAATAACTATTTAAGATAGTATTTTATGTATGATTTGATGAATAGGGTATCCGTGAGTTCCATTGCTCACTGGGAGCAGGAGGCACTGGTATCTCCGGTTTTTTTCGTTAGAACGCGCCTCTTGCCCGATGCGTTCGGGTCATTGCCGCGGTGGTGCGGGCGGAGAGAACAAGCATGAGCCAACACAACGAAGTCTTTTGCTCTGATCCTGACATGCTGGAAGGAATCGAGCGGGAGTCAATGGATTTCGACGTGGTGATTGTCGGTGCCGGTCCTGCGGGCCTTTCAGCGGCGATCCGGCTGAAGCAGCTATCCTCTGATCTCACCGTATGCGTGGTGGAAAAGGGCAGCGAAGTCGGGGCTCATATCCTGTCCGGTGCGGTGATTGAGCCGCGGGCACTGGACGAGCTGATCCCGGACTGGCGCGAAAAAGGGGCTCCGCTGCACACGGCCGCTTCGGAAGACCGGATGATGTATCTGACCGAAACGGGGGGATTCCGGCTGCCAACCCCACCGCAGATGCATAATGAAGGAAATTACATCGTCAGTCTGGGTAATTTTGTGCGCTGGCTCGGAGAGCAGGCCGAGGCGTTGGGGGTGGAGATTTACCCTGGCTTCGCAGCGGCAGGGCTGATTGAGGAAGAAGGCCGCATTGCCGGTGTGATAACCGGTGACATGGGTGTGGGACGTGATGGTCAGCCCGGTCCGAATTTCCAGCCGGGGATGGAGTTGCGCGCCACCTACACGATTTTCGCGGAAGGCTGCCGCGGGTCACTCAGCAAGAAGCTGATGCAGCGTTTCAATCTGCGGGAGGGGGTGGACCCGCAGACCTACGGGATCGGCATCAAGGAGCTGTGGGAAATTCCTAAAGAAAACCATCGTCCCGGGCTTATCGTGCATACGATGGGCTGGCCGATGGACAGCGCCACCTATGGCGGCTCATTCCTGTATCATTTCGGCGATAATCTGGTCTCCTACGGTTTTGTCGTCGGTCTGGATTACGCCAACCCATGGCTTTCTCCGTTTGATGAGATGCAGCGGCTGAAAGCCCATCCCAAAATGCGGGCGCATTTCGAAGGGGGGCGTCGCATCGCCTATGGTGCGCGTGCACTCAGTGAAGGCGGTCTCCAATCGATCCCGAAGCTGACTTTTCCGGGCGGATTGCTGGTCGGGGATGCGGCAGGTTTCCTGAACGTGCCCAAGATCAAGGGCACGCATACGGCGATGAAATCAGGTGTGTTGGCAGCGGAGGCGATTGCCGATGCCTTCATTGCCGACCGTGTGGCAGAGCCGGTCAGCTACACCGGCAAGATCAGGGAAAGCTGGGTGTGGGAAGAGCTGTCGGCATCCCGGAATATCCGCCCCAGCTTCTCGCGTTTCGGCAATATTGGCGGTTTTTTGTACTCGGCGGTGGATACTGTGCTTTTCAAGGGACGCGCGCCATGGACGCTGCATCATCCGCATCCGGACCACAAGACATTGCGCCCGGCGGAGCAAGTGCAGAAGATCGACTACCCCAAACCTGATGGCGTACTGACATTCGACCGCCTGTCTTCAGTTTACCTTAGCGGTACTAATCATGAGGAACAGCAGCCGGTTCATCTGCGCCTGCGTGATCCCGGACTCTGGAAGTCGCTTAACTGGGATATTTTCCGTGCACCAGAGAGCCGTTATTGTCCGGCTGGTGTCTATGAGGTGGAGGAGGCGGAGGACGGGCAACCGGCTCTGAGAATCAATGCGCAGAACTGCGTGCACTGCAAAACATGCGATATCAAGGATCCAGATCAGAATATAGACTGGGCCGTGCCAGAGGGTGGTGGAGGCCCCAATTATCCCGGTGGGATGTAATGGAAAAGCAAAAGCGGCCCGACTGAAAATCGGGCCGCTTTTTTTAATGGCTGATAAAAGCAGAATACAAAAAGGCGTTAACCAAAGGCGCTTCTTTCAATGGTTGTCACGTCCAGAAGCGTGATTGTGCTTTGATCGGATAGGGTAAATACCCTGCCTGCGGATGTATTGATGGCGTTGGTAAAGGCAGCATCAATATCTGCTGACCCGTAACCGTTCAGCACAATGCGATCTTCCCAGGTATGGAAGTTCTGGATTGTGTAATGCGCACCGGCCTGACCCGCATTCAGAACAAACAGATCAACAGCTGAATTAGCCTGGCTTGCATTGCCGATCAGCGTGTTATCGCCTGTTCCGGCATACATGATTGTTCCGGAACCTTGTGATCCGTCCAGTGTCTCCTGACCACTGCCGGCAATCAGGATATTGTTTTGGCCCCGTGATGTCAGAACATCCCCGTTGCCGCCACCAGTGACTGTTGAGTTATTGCCTGCCTGGATAAGATTGTTACCTGCGGCACCTCCTTTGAAATATCCATTCTGGCCACTCCATACAGTTACATTACCTGTGCCGCCTTCGATGGTATCGGACGTATTGGGGTAACCTGTATTGCCAAAATAAAGCACGTGCCCACTGCCATTAAAGACAGTTGTGTTGGCACTTCCCGTGGCAACAGTTGCATTGCCGGAATCCAGAATGACCAGACCACGGGCATTACCGGCATAATATGTCAGATCACCGGCTCCGCCGAACAGTGTGGGTGAGCCTGATTCCGTGATGCTGCCAACAACAGTGCTGGCACCTGTTCCATTGATGAAAGTCGTGGAGTTCCCCGTCGTCATATAGACGCCGGCATTGCTGCCAACGACGGTATTGGCAGCACCGGCCGCGTAAATTGTATCCGCGCCCTGGCTCCAGGTCAGATTGCCATCGCCGACAAGCTGTACTTGGCTCCCCGCCTGACCAGTCAGGATTTTGCTGCCTGCTCCCACGGCTTCAATCGTATCGTGTCCCTGGCCGCCATAAATTGTAGTATTACCAACATGATCAACAAAATTTGTACTTCCGCCTCCACCAACAAGCTGCGACCCGCGGCCGTATGCATTCAGTGTACCGCCATTCGGCCCGCTGACCAGCGTATCCGCTCCACTGCCTCCCATAATAAGATCACGGGATGAGCCCCCTACCAGCAGGCGGGGAGTGGATGAGTTGTTCTGAATTGTAATAGGCGCGGACGCAGATGTCTGAACCTGGGGAGAAAGCGAAACGCTTTCAGGATGGAGAGGCGAGAAGGCAAGCTGTTGAAGGGCTGTCGAGACCTGACTGACGGTCCCGGTAACAGTATAGGTTTTTCCATCAGCGCTCAGCGTGCCGTTGCCAAGATGACTATAGGTTCCTTCAGCATTGGCCCCCAGTGTTGCTGTGGCCGTGATAATGGTATTGGGATCAACCGCGCTGAAAACCTGATCTGCAAACGGGAGTAACGCGGATCTCAGGGCTATGATTCCGCTGCGGGATGTTGTGCCTGCGTTATTCGTCACAGTCAGGTTAATTGCTGAGGTTGTAACCTGCCCGGTTGCAGCCTGCCCTGCGGTCTGTGTGAATGTAAGTGTATTCAGAACGTTGGTGACGTGGGCGGGGCTGCCGGAAATAGTGAAAGTTTTTCCGTCAGCGCTGACAGTTCCATAAAGGCTTGGGTCGGTAAATGTGCCACTGGCACCGGTGATGGTGACCGCGGCTGTTATACCTTCTCCACTCTGCTGGGAGACGGCCACACCCGACAGAATGGACAGCGGAACCTGATCTGTGCCGGACTGGTTGGAATTGAAGCCAGTGATTGTTGGTGTCAGTGAATCCTCGATAGCAAGTTTGGAGGAGCCATCGGAATCCTGGATCACGGCAACCCGTTTGGCAGCGTAGTTGCCTGTCAGCTGCAGAGTATACGATGTCGTGCCATCGGTGACCGTCAAACGATCTGTTGCGCTATCAATCGTTGCTGACACGGCGCTGGTATAGGACAGGGTGTTGAGGTCAATGTAATCACCATTGGAAAAACCCTGGATGATTGCATTCTGACTGGCTGCCGGATCATTGATTTGAAGCAGGCCGCCTGTACCCTCCAGATCAATTGTTCCGGACAGATGGCCGCCTGAAGAGACGATCAGGGTTCCGTTGCCGGACACAATCGTATTGGCCGCTGTGCCACCGGAGGAGATTATCTGCATGCCTCCGCTATTGACAGTGGTCCCGCTGGCGATCCCTCCGTTCATAACCAGCATCGATGAAACCGTGCTTGTATCAAGCAACACGCTGCTGGAGGTGATCCCCGACGATACAATGATACTTTCCTGACGGCCGGTGATCAGGGTGCTTCCATCTCCGCTATCCTGTGTCTCGCTGAAGGCCCAGCCGCTGTAATCACCCTGTAATTTGAGGTGATAAGCTTGGCCTGATCCGGAAATAGTCAGTAAATGACTGGTATTATCATAAGAAACCGTTCTGCTGCCCTGCATGTATCGAAGTGCATTCAGGTCAATAATGTCGCCATTGCTGAAGCCATTGATCTGTGCGCCTGATGCCAGGGCTGTGGGTGATGCAATCTCAAGCCTCGCCCCTGTTCCGCTCATGGTCAGGGTTCCAGAAAGTGTGCCGCCATTCTGGACGGTCAGCGTACCAGCTCCATCGATGACCGAATTCGATGCAACGCCACCTTGATAGACATATTGCAGCCCACCACTATGAATAATGGAGGCAGAGGCTCTTCCGCCTGCGGAAACACGTTGCGTTCCTCCGCTGGAAATAGCTGTCTGGCCGGCATAACCAAGAACAAGCTGTACACCATTGGCTCCAACAGTGCTGCTGGTTGCAAAGCCTGTGTACTGTGTATTGCCGCTCCAGCTCTGTCCCATAACCCACATATAATTCTGTGGGTTGCTGCCCCCGATAGACAGGCTGTCAGCGGCAGACGTCACGATAATTCCAAGACGACGGGCCGTCAGCAAAAGAGACTGGTCCTGAGCATCGGAGGATGATGATACACCCCAGCCTGTATAATCACCGGACAGGCGCAGCCGGTACGTATCCTGACCGCTGGTGACGGACAGATAACTGATATTATCGTTGTTGGCGGATGTAGAATCGATAGAAACGAGTGTTCCGGCCGCAGTCGCATTGATAGAGCCAAGGTCGAGCCTGTCCCCTTCATCAAACCCGCTAATGAGCGGATTGGCGGCTAGAGAGGAAGGCGCATCTATTTTCAGCAGGCTGCCTGAGCCTGCCATATAGACCATATCGCTTAACAGACCGCCGCTGGCGACTTCAAGGGTTCCGCTGCCTGATATTGTCGTGGTTGAAGCCAGTCCACCTGAAGAGATAATCAGATGGCCGCCATCGCTTATTGTTGTAAAGAATGATGAGCCACCGGAAAGAACAGTCTGGCTGCCTCCATCCATGATGGAAACGCTGGTAGCGGTTCCCCCTTCTGATAGGGTCTGGAGCCCACCACTTTGAACAAGAGTGTTTTCTACGGAGCCACCGTTGGCAACGATTTGTACACCACCATTGAAAATAGCAGCATCCACTGAAGAGCCGGAGACCGTTTCCGCTCCATAGAGCTGTGTATTAGAGGCGATTCCGGTAACACTCTGTATACCGCCGGCAGAAACCAGGGACGATATTGCATATGCTCCGGATTCAATAATCTGGCTGCCACCAGAAAGAATAACGTTGCTATACGTAGATGCGCCACTGCTTATATGGGCAATGCCACCGCTGGAAATATAGCTGGACTGAACCATACTATATTGTACAGCAAAAAGTTGCGTGGCAGACGTGGACAGATCGGCGCCTAGAGTAAAATTGCTCAATACTTCGCCGGAGCTTGTATAATAATAACGGTTCAGAGCTTTGATCAGTGTGCTGCCATCTGTCTGGTCCGCATAAGAAACGAATTGCCAGCCGGGATCTGTCTGCGGCTGGGATAGAAGCAGGGTGTATTGAATGCCGGAAGCGGAAACAATCAACTCACCTGAGTTGTAACTGATCTGAGCATTGGAAGAGTAGGAAATATTATTGAAATCAATGCTGTCTCCCTCGGAGAATCCGTATATGCTCAGGAAGGAAGAATAGCTGTCTGTACTGTTCAGAACGATTTTGGATCCGGTTCCAGAAAGGCCGATCGCTCCCTTTATCTTGGCTCCTGAATCAACAATCAGAGTTCCTGCCCCGCTGATCACGGTGCCCGATACTATGCCGCCTACACGCCAGCTGGAATCATACATGACGTGCTGCACCCCACCATCCAAAACGGTGGTGTTAAAAGCCGTGCCTCCGCCACGAACTTCCTGAATGCCGCCACTGCTGACGGTTGTTGCGTAGGCACCGTAAGAGGCAGGGATTGACGTGCTGTAAGGTCCGTAAATGCGTTCTATGCCGCCATTCAGAACCTGTGTTCCGCTGGTAATGCCTCCGCTGGACCATATGGCAACTCCGCCGGCCTGAAGAATGCCGCCACTGCTGATAATGGTGTTTTGTGCAATGGCCGATGGCCCTATGACGCTTTGGCTGCCTCCGTTTTCAATCTGAGTGCCGGACGCAGTGCCATGAACAATCTGGGAACCACCTGATTGGACCATCGTGCTGATGGCAATCGGGCTGTAGAGCGAATGAAAGCCTGGCCCTTCAATGGTTTCTGTGCTGCTGTCAGAGACAATTGTGCCGGATGTAGCACCGTAATTGTCCAGCGCGCCTCCTTGCGTCAGAACGGTGCTGATCGCTTGTCCGCCATATTGGACAGTCAGCAGGCTTCCACTTTGGACCTGTGTGGCGGAGGCGATGCCGCCTCCCATAACGATACCGTTGAGATAATCGGCGCTAGCGTCATTTTTCAGCAACAATCCGCTTGAGACCGTATTGTTGCCAACAGAAACGGTATTCCCCCGTATGACGAGAAGTGTTGAACCGTCGGAATCCGCAATTGTTTTCAGCTTTTCTGTGCCGCTCAGAGTGGCCCTTAGGGCGAGCGTAAAGCGATCTGTGCCATTCGTTATGGTGGCGGTTGGATTGTTGCCGGATGTATAAGTAACCGATGTATTGCCCGATGAGAATTGCAGATTATTGATGTCGATGACGTCGGAAGAGTCAAAATCTGAAATATAAAACCCGCTTGCCAGAGCAGCCTGATTGTTAAGGGTCAGTTGTCCGCTGACGATGCTGGTTGCACCATCAATAGTACCACCTGAATCAATCACCAGGGAACCGCCACGACTGATGACTGCGCTTACCGCTGTTCCACCCGTGTAAACATGCTCCAATGCACCGTTATGAATGACGGTGGAGGTGGCAATTCCACCGCTGGAAACATTGACAGTGCCTGCAATCAAGTCGGCACCGTCCAGGCTGCCGCCTTGGCTGACATTGACGGTGCCAGAAACTATGCTTGCCTCAGAGGCGTAGCCATAGACATCCATTCTGGCGCCTCCATCAATGATGGTTCTATTCGCTGCGCCCCCCTCCAAGACACCTAATGCTGCTGCAAAACCGGATACGGTTGCATTGCGGTCAATGCCACCACTGAAAATCAGGCTGGCACCCCATGTTCCAATCTGACTGTTTGATGTGATGCCACCCGATTCTGTGTAAATGGTAACGCGTGGTTGGACGATTGTGCCAATCGCAATGCCTCCATTTATAACAGCAAGCTGATTAATGCTGCCGGATTGGTCAACGACAATGCCCGATGAGGTCTGGCCTGAACTGATAATTAATTGCGACAATGGCTTAATCCATGTAATTAATTTATATGTAAATATACTTTGAAGTAGTTATGCGGTGCGATGTCGATAAAATCAAAAGATTTAATCGTATATTTGGAAGTGAATTGGCATATATGAGAGCAATTTGGATGAATGATTTAAATTTATGAAATTTATAATTTATAAAAAGATAATTTATTTTTGTTACTTTAATTTATTTGGGCTGGTAGTGGCATTGGGGGAGCCTCCCATCGAACGCGGGGCGGGTGCGCGTGTCTGGCGTGTTATGATGCTGGACAGGCCGGATGTGATCCGCTAAAGGCGCCTGCTCAATCGGAACGTGGGAGACCGGTTCACCCGCTCGCTGGCCCTGATCGGGGCTGGTGGGTTCTTCGTGCTTTGGTGCGGAGTGAAGCGGTCGTGCGAACCACGGTCCTGGATGACTAACAGGAGCCAGGATTATGGCAAAAAAGATCGTCGGCTACGTCAAGCTGCAGATCCCTGCGGGCAAGGCGAATCCCTCTCCGCCGGTTGGTCCGGCGCTGGGTCAGCGCGGCCTGAACATCATGCAGTTCTGCAAGGAATTCAATGCGGCCACGCAGGCTATGGAACCCGGTATGCCGGTTCCGGTGGTGATCACCGCCTATGCGGACCGCACGTTCAGCTTTATCACCAAAACTCCGCCGAACACCTATTTCCTGCTGAAGGCGGCAAAGGTGCAGAAAGGGTCTCCCACGGTCGGCAAGAGCGCTGCTGTGGGCCGTGTGACCATGTCCCAGCTGCGTGAAATCGCGGAAACCAAGTTCCAGGACATGAACGCGAACGATATTGACGGTGCCGTCCGGATGCTGGCGGGTTCCGCCAAATCCATGGGCCTGACCGTGGTGGAGGGCTGATCCGATGGCACATAACAAGCGTCTGAAAGCGGCCCGCGCGTCCGTCGACAGCACAAAATTCTATCCGTTGACCGAGGCTGTGGCGCTGGCGAAGACCAACGCCCGTGCGAAGTTCGACGAGACGATCGAAATCTCCCTGAACCTCGGCATTGATCCGCGTCATGCGGACCAGATGGTGCGTGGTCTGGTCTCGCTGCCGAATGGCACAGGCAAGACCCTGCGCGTCGGCGTGTTTGCCCGTGGCCCGAAGGCCGAGGAAGCGAAAGCTGCCGGTGCCGATGTGGTCGGCGCTGAGGATCTGGCGGAGCTGGTGCAGAACGGCACCATTGAGTTCGATCGCTGCATTGCGACCCCCGATATGATGGCTCTGGTTGGTCGTCTGGGCAAAATCCTTGGTCCGCGCGGCCTGATGCCGAACCCGAAGCTCGGCACTGTGACCATGGACGTCAAGGGTGCGGTGACTGCGGCCAAGTCCGGTCAGATCGAGTTCCGTGCCGAAAAGGCCGGTATTATCCATGCCGGTATCGGCAAGGCGAGCTTTGATGCCGATAAGCTGGTCGAGAACATCCGCGCTCTGGTCGATGCTATCCAAAAGGCGAAGCCGACCGGTGCGAAGGGAACCTATCTTCAGAAAGCAGCGCTCAGCTCCTCCATGGGGCCTGGCATGCGTCTGGATGTATCGTCCCTGACGGTCTGACCGGATAGAGCATCCGGTTGAATGGAATACGCTCCGCCTGGCATTTGCCGGGCGGAGCGGGCAGGGAAGCTCAGGCTTCCCGATATCCTGTCCAAGACCACACGTGCCGCGTCGGATCATGATCCGGGCTGGCTTAAAGGGGAAAGCCGTAGGCAATCCCCGCGCGTGGAAGACGGGTCGGTCATTGGGTAGGACTATGTCCTGCCCCTGATGTCGGTTCCGGATAAAGGACAGGCGAATGCATCGCCGTTGATGCGGGGATGCATGGGTAACTGATCCGGCCGGGTGGTCCTGCCGGATTGAACAGGAGTGAGTGCGTTGGAGCGTACGGAGAAGCGAGAATTCGTTGCCTCCCTCGCCGCCGTGTTCGCGGAAACCTCGATTGTTGTCGTCACCCAGAACAAGGGTCTGACGGTGGCAGAGGTGACCGAGCTGCGTCGGCGGGTCAGGGCGGCAGGTGCGAATTACAAGGTCGCCAAGAACCGTCTGGCCAACCTCGCCCTGGAAGGGTCCCAGTTCGAAGGCATCAAGCCGCTGCTGAAAGGTCCGACCGCGCTCGCGTGGTCTGAGGATCCGGTCGCTGCGGCAAAGGTTGTCGTCGACTTCGCCAAGACCAATGACAAGCTGGCTATTCTCGGTGGTTCTCTTGGCAGCCAGACGCTTGATGCGTCCGGCGTCAAGGCGCTTGCCGATCTGCCGTCTCTGGACACGCTGCGCGCGCAGCTGGTGGGTCTCATCTCGACCCCCGCGACGCGTATCGCTGGCGTCCTCCAGGCACCGGCTGGCCAGCTGGCACGGGTCTTCGGGGCTTATTCCAAGAAGGAAGAGGCGGCCTGATCGGCCCGATTCTCATCGGAAAAGTGATCAACTGTTCAGGCAGAGGCTTGAACGGACCGGAACAACGACTAAACTAAAGGCATAAACAAATGGCTGATCTGTCAAACCTGGTTGAGCAGCTGTCCAGCCTGACCGTCCTCGAGGCGGCTGAGCTGTCCAAGCTGTTGGAAGAAAAGTGGGGCGTCTCCGCCGCCGCTCCGGTCGCCGTGGCTGCTGCCCCGGCTGCTGGCGCTGCTGCTGCCCCGGCTGAAGAGCAGACCGAGTTCACTGTCATCCTGGCGAAGGCCGGCGACAAGAAGATCAACGTCATCAAGGAAATCCGCACCATCACCGGCCTGGGCCTGAAGGAAGCCAAGGATCTGGTCGAAGGCGCGCCGAAGACCGTGAAGGAAGGCGTGAACAAGGACGAGGCCGAGAAGATCAAGAAGGTGCTGGAAGAGCAGGGCGCCGCTGTCGAGATCAAATAAGGCAGTTTCCGGGGCTTGCCCTGGATGTTGAATACGGTGTGGGCGGAAATGTATATCGTTTCCGCCCCATCAGTCGTTGCAGCCGGATAGTCCGGCTGTTTCTGTCGCATCGGGGTTCGGCAGAGCTCTGTTTGCAAACGCCTCTTCCCGGGCGGCCATGGGAAGATTCAGGGCGACGTTATTGGCCGGGCTTGACGCCGGACTATCGGGCGAAGGTATCCTCCTTCGCTGCGGACCCGGCGGAGTGAGATTTCGGGATCTAAGGGCAGGGCATGAACGCAATCACCCAGCGGGACAGCAAATCTTTCACCGGCCGCAAGCGCATACGCAAAAGTTTCGCCCGTATTGGCGATGTTGTGCCGATGCCCAATCTGATTGATGTGCAGCGCGCCAGTTATGAAGCGTTCCTCCAGATGAACGTGCATCCGGATAACCGGACGCCGACGGGCTTGCAGGAAGTTTTTCGTTCCGTCTTTCCGATTGACGATTTCGCGGGTCGTGGCCGTCTGGAATTCGTCAATTACGAGTTGGAAGAGCCGAAATACGATGTTGAGGAATGCATTCAGCGCGGCATGACCTTTGCCGCTCCCCTGAAGGTCATTCTCCGTCTGATCGTGTGGGATGTGGACGAAGATACCGGTTCCCGCTCTATCCGCGACATCAAGGAACAGCCGGTTTATATGGGCGATATGCCGCTCATGACCGATAACGGCACCTTCATCATCAATGGCACCGAGCGCGTCATCGTGAGCCAGATGCATCGCTCTCCCGGCGTGTTCTTCGATCACGACAAGGGCAAGACCCATTCAAGCGGCAAGTTCCTGTTTGCTGCGCGCGTTATTCCCTATCGCGGCTCGTGGCTCGATTTCGAATTCGACAGCAAAGATCTGGTCTATGTCCGCATCGACCGTCGTCGTAAGCTGCCTGTCACGACGCTGCTCTATGCGCTGGAAGGCCAGCGGACCGAAGCGGCGATCGCATCCGGTACCGATCCGCAGGATCTGCCCGAAATCCACGGCATGACCGCCGAGGAAATCCTGTCTTATTTCTATACGCAGGTTGTGTTCACCAGCACGCCGAAGGGTTGGGCGCGTCCTTTCGATCCGGAAGCGTTCCGTGGCATTACTCTGGCCGAAGCCCTGATCGACGCCGATACCGGCACTGTCGTGGCCGAGGCCGGCACCAAGCTGACCGCCCGTAGCGCCCGTAAGATCGCCGAGCAGGCCAAGACTGTTCTGGTTGGCCGCGCCGATCTGCTGGGCCGTTATATGGCCGAGGATCTGGTTAACGACCAGACCGGTGAGATTTATGCCGAAGCCGGCGAAGAACTGACCGAGGCCCGTCTGGCCGCTCTGGAGACTCTGGGCGTCACCAGCCTGCCGACTTTGGCGGTCGACCAGACCACCGGTCCATGGATTCGCAATACTCTGGCGATCGACAAAAACTCTACTCGTGATGATGCGCTGATCGACATCTATCGTGTGATGCGCCCCGGTGAGCCGCCGACCCCGGAAACGGCGGAAGCCCTGTTCCGTGGCCTGTTCTTCGATATGGACCGGTATGACCTGTCTTCGGTCGGTCGTGTGAAGATGAACATGCGTCTGGGCGTGGATGCCCCGGATACTGTCCGCACCCTGCGCAAGGAAGATATTCTTCGCACCGTCAAGATTCTGTGTGATCTGAAGGATGGTCGTGGCGCGATCGACGATATCGACAATCTCGGCAATCGTCGCGTGCGTTCTGTCGGCGAGCTGATGGAAAATCAGTATCGTCTTGGCCTGCTGCGTATGGAGCGGGCGATCCGCGAGCGCATGGGCTCGGTCGATATCGACACGGTCATGCCGCATGATCTGATCAATGCGAAGCCGGCTGCCGCTGCGGTGCGTGAGTTCTTCGGCTCCTCACAGCTCAGCCAGTTCATGGACCAGACCAATCCGCTCTCTGAAGTGACGCATAAGCGTCGCCTCTCCGCGCTTGGTCCGGGCGGTCTGACCCGTGAGCGTGCAGGCTTCGAGGTCCGTGACGTTCATCCGACCCATTATGGCCGTATCTGCCCGATTGAAACGCCGGAAGGCCCGAATATCGGTCTGATCAACTCGCTGGCCACCTATGCCAAGGTCAACAAGTACGGCTTCATCGAAACGCCGTACCGCATGGTCGAGGATGGCAAGGTCAGCGATCAGTGGCGCTATCTTTCAGCTATGGAAGAAGACCGTCTGGTTGTGGCGCAGGCCGATGCGCCGCGTGACAGCACAGGCAAGCTGACCGAGGAACTGATCTCCGTGCGTCGCCAGGGCGATTTCCGTCTGGTGAAGCCGGAAGACGTTACCTCGATGGACGTTTCGCCGAAGCAGCTCGTTTCAGTGGCTGCGGCGCTGATCCCGTTCCTTGAGAACGATGACGCCAACCGCGCGCTGATGGGATCGAACATGCAGCGTCAGGCCGTGCCTCTGATCCGCGCCGATGCACCTCTGGTCGGTACCGGCATGGAAGCTGCTGTGGCGCGTGACTCTGGCGCTACCATCGTTGCCCGCCGTGCCGGTGTGGTCGATCAGATCGACGGTGCCCGCATTGTGGTCCGTGCCAGCGGTGAGGATGGAGCCACTCAGGGCGTCGATATTTATCGTCTGCGCAAGTTTATGCGCTCCAACCAGAGCACCTGCATCAACCAGCGTCCGCTGGTGAAGGTTGGTGACCATGTGATTTCCGGCGATATCATCGCTGATGGTCCGTCGACGGAGCTGGGTGAACTGGCGCTGGGCCGTAATGTGCTCTGCGCGTTTATGCCATGGAATGGCTACAACTTCGAAGACTCCATCCTGATCAGCGAGCGGATTGCGCGGGATGACGTCTTTACCTCGATCCATATCGAGGAATTCGAAGTGATGGCCCGTGACACCAAGCTGGGTCAGGAAGAAATCACCCGCGACATTCCGAATGTGGGTGAAGAAGCTCTGCGCAACCTCGACGAAGCCGGTATCGTCTATATTGGTGCCGAGGTGAATCCGGGTGACATTCTCGTCGGTAAGGTCACGCCGAAGGGCGAAAGCCCGATGACGCCGGAAGAAAAACTGCTGCGCGCCATTTTCGGCGAGAAGGCGAGTGACGTACGCGACACCTCGTTGAAGCTGCCACCCGGCACGACCGGCACCATCGTAGATGTGCGTGTGTTCAGCCGTCGAGGCGTCGATAAGGATGAGCGCGCCATGGCGATCGAGCGCGCCGAGATCGAACGTCTGGCCAAGGACCGTGATGACGAGCGGGGCATTCAGGAGCGCGCATTCCTGAACCGTCTGCGTGAGAAACTGATGGGCCATCCGGCTTCTGGTGGCTTCAAGGGCATCAAGGCTGGCACAATCATCACCGATGAGGTCCTGGCCGAGCATCCGCGTGGCGCATGGCGCAACATCTCCGTGCAGGATGATGCGGTGGTCGCCGACATCGAATTGCTGAAGCGTGAGTTCGACGCCGCCGTGGCCAAGATTCAGGCTCGTTTTGAAGGCAAGGTCGAGAAGCTTCAGCGTGGTGATGAACTGCCGCCGGGCGTGATGAAGATGGTCAAGGTCTTCGTGGCCGTGAAGCGCAAGCTTCAGCCGGGCGACAAGATGGCGGGCCGTCACGGCAACAAAGGTGTGGTCAGCCGCGTGGTTCCGGTCGAGGATATGCCGTTCCTAGAGGATGGCACCCCGGTCGATCTCGTGCTGAACCCGCTGGGCGTGCCGAGCCGTATGAATGTGGGTCAGATTCTGGAGACCCATCTGGGCTGGGCCTGCGCCAATCTCGGTCGTCAGATCGGTGAGCTGGTGGAGGACTATCGCCGCAATGGTCAGCAGCGGGATGAGCTGTTGTCCCGCCTGCGGGAGATCTACGGCGAAAACGTCTATAACGACGTCATTGCCGATATGAACAACGACCAGTTGATCGAACTGGCGGAGAACCTGCGCAAGGGCGTGCCGATCGCAACGCCTGTTTTCGATGGCGCCCGTCCGTCAGATATTGAAAACATGCTGAGCCGGGCTGGTCTTGATACCTCCGGTCAGGTGGTCCTGACCGATGGCCGCACCGGCGAGCCGTTCGAACGTAAGGTGACGGTCGGTTATATCTATATGCTGAAGCTGCACCACCTGGTTGACGACAAGATCCATGCCCGCTCGATCGGTCCTTACAGCCTTGTGACCCAGCAGCCGCTGGGTGGTAAGGCGCAGTTCGGTGGCCAGCGCTTCGGTGAAATGGAAGTGTGGGCGCTGGAAGCCTACGGCGCCGCCTACACCCTGCAGGAAATGCTGACGGTGAAGTCCGATGACGTGTCGGGCCGCACCAAGGTGTATGAGGCGATCGTGCGTGACCAGGATAGCTTCGAGGCCGGCATTCCTGAAAGCTTCAACGTTCTGATGAAGGAGTTGAAGTCACTGGGTCTGAATGTCGACCTTGAAAACCGCTCTGCCTGATTAATGGATGTTCCGGAGGGGCTTCCGCCTCTCCGGACCAGGATGCGGGGATTGATCCCTGTCTATCCTCTCTCATGAGGTGACCGTATGAACGAGCTGATGAAGATCCTGGGTCAGGGCGGCCAGTCGCTGAGCTTCGACCAGATCAAGATTCAGATGGCCAGCCCGGAGCAGATTCGCTCCTGGTCCTATGGCGAAATCAAGAAGCCGGAAACGATCAACTACCGCACCTTCAAGCCGGAGCGGGACGGTCTGTTCTGTGCACGTATTTTCGGTCCGATCAAGGACTATGAATGCCTGTGCGGCAAGTACAAGCGGATGAAGTTCCGCGGCATCGTGTGCGAGAAGTGCGGCGTTGAAGTGACGCTCGCCAAGGTGCGCCGCGAGCGTATGGGCCATATCGAGCTGGCCTCCCCGGTTGCCCATATCTGGTTCCTCAAAAGCCTGCCCAGCCGTATTGGCCTGATGGTCGATCTGACTCTGAAAGAGCTGGAAAAAATCCTGTATTTCGAGAACTACGTTGTTCTCGAACCCGGTTTGACCGATCTGAAGCTGCATCAGCTTCTGACCGAAGAGCAGTTGCTGAACAAACAGGATGAGTTCGGCGACGATGCGTTCCGCGCCGGGATCGGGGCGGAGGCGATCAAGTCGGTTCTGGAAGGGATCGATATCGACGAGGACAAGGTCCGCCTGCGCGCCGAGCTGAAAGAGACGACCTCCGAAACCAAGCGCAAGAAGCTGGTCAAGCGCCTCAAGCTGATCGAGGCGTTTGCGGAAAGCGGTGCCAAGCCGGAATGGATGATTCTGGATGTAGTGCCGGTTATTCCGCCGGAGCTGCGTCCGCTGGTGCCACTGGATGGAGGCCGTTTCGCGACCTCTGACCTGAACGATCTGTATCGCCGTGTCATCAACCGTAATAACCGCCTGAAGCGCCTGATCGAGCTGCGCGCGCCGGACATTATCGTCCGCAATGAAAAGCGCATGTTGCAGGAAAGCGTGGATGCGCTGTTCGATAACGGTCGCCGTGGTCGCGCCATTACCGGTGCCAACAAGCGTCCGCTGAAGTCGCTGTCCGATATGCTGAAGGGCAAGCAGGGCCGGTTCCGTCAGAACCTGCTCGGCAAGCGCGTCGACTATTCCGGTCGTTCGGTGATCGTCGTGGGGCCGGAGATGAAGCTCCATCAGTGCGGCCTGCCGAAGAAGATGGCTCTGGAACTGTTCAAGCCGTTCATCTACTCGAAGCTGGAAAAATACGGTCACGCCACCACCATCAAGGCTGCCAAGCGCATGGTGGAAAAAGAGCGTCCGGAAGTGTGGGATATCCTCGAAGAGGTGATCCGCGAGCATCCGGTCATGTTGAACCGTGCGCCGACCCTGCATCGTCTTGGTATTCAAGCGTTCGAGCCGGTGCTGATCGAAGGCAAGGCGATCCAGCTGCACCCTCTGGTGACCACCGCGTTCAATGCCGACTTCGACGGTGACCAGATGGCTGTGCACGTGCCGCTGAGCCTTGAGGCTCAGCTGGAAGCGCGCGTGCTGATGATGTCCACCAACAACATCCTCAGCCCCGCCAACGGCAAGCCGATCATCGTGCCGAGTCAGGATATCGTGCTGGGTCTGTACTATCTGTCGCTGGAAACGCCGGAGTTCCGCAATACGCCGGATGACAAGGCGCAGGCTTTCGGCACGCTGGGCGAGATCGAGGCGGCGCTGCATGCCAGAACCGTGACCCTGCACACCAAGATCCGTGCGCGTCTGCATACAGTAGACGATCAGGGCAGCCCGATCCGCGTGCGCGTGGTGACCACTCCGGGCCGCATGTTGATCGCCCAGATTCTGCCGCGCCATCCCAACGTGCCTTTCGCGCTGATCAACAAGCAGTTGACCAAGAAGAACGTCTCCGACGTGATCGACGCGGTCTATCGCCATTGCGGCCAGAAAGAGTGCGTGATCTTCGCCGATCGTCTGATGGGACTCGGTTTCGGCCAGGCCGCGAAGGCCGGCATTTCCTTCGGCAAGGATGATCTGATCATCCCGGCGGAAAAGCAGGAGATGATCGAAAAGACCGCCGGAGAGGTGAAGGAATTCGAACAGCAGTATCAGGATGGTCTGATTACCGCTGGCGAACGCTATAACAAGGTGGTCGATGCCTGGTCGCGCTGCACCGATGAGGTGGCGGGCGCGATGATGAAAGAGATTTCCAAGCAGGAACTCGGTCGTCCCATCAATTCCGTGTGGATGATGAGCCATTCCGGTGCGCGTGGGTCTCCGGCCCAGATGCGTCAGCTTGCCGGTATGCGTGGCCTGATGGCGAAGCCGTCCGGTGAAATCATCGAGCAGCCGATTATCGCGAACTTCAAGGAAGGCCTGTCGGTTCTGGAGTATTTCAACTCCACCCACGGTGCCCGTAAGGGGTTGGCCGATACGGCGCTGAAGACCGCGAACTCCGGCTATCTGACCCGCCGTCTGGTGGACGTGGCGCAGGACTGCATCATCGTCGAGAACGATTGCGGCACTGAACGCGGCCTGACCGTGCGTGCGGTGATGGATGGCGGTGAGGTGGTCTCCAGCCTGTCCGAGCGTATTCTCGGTCGCACCCTCAGCGAGGATGTGCTCGATCCGACCACCAACAAGATCCTGTATCCGCGCAATACGCTGATCGAGGAAGAACACGCCGAGAAGATCGAGAAGGCCGGGATCGAGGTGGTGAAAATCCGCTCGGTTCTGACCTGCGAGAGTACGGTCGGCGTCTGTGGTCACTGCTATGGCCGCGATCTGGCCCGTGGCACGCCGGTGAATATCGGTGAGGCGGTCGGCGTGATTGCCGCCCAGTCCATCGGTGAACCTGGTACGCAGCTGACGATGCGCACCTTCCATATCGGTGGCGCCGCGCAGCGTGGTGCCGAGCAGTCCAGCGTCGAAGCCAGCCATGATGGCATCGTGACGGTGAAGAACCGGAACGTGGTGCTGAACAGCCAGAACGTCGCCATCGTGATGTCGCGTAACTGCGAAATCGTGCTGGCGGATGAAAAAGGCCGTGAACGGGCGCGTTACCGTGTGCCGTATGGTGCCCGTCTGCTGACGGATGAAGGCGCCCAGGTGACCCGTGCCCAGAAGCTGGCGGAATGGGATCCCTACACTCTGCCGATCATTACGGAGCGTGCTGGTAAGGTCGAATATCTGGACCTGCTGGATGGCGTGACGCTGGTTGAGCGGATGGACGAAGTAACCGGCCTGACTTCCAAGGTGGTGGTGGACTACAAGCAGAACGCGCGTGGTGTTGATCTGCGTCCGCGACTCCAGTTGAAGGACGAGAGCGGCGATGTCGTGCGTCTCTCCAACAATACGGATGCTCGTTACTTCCTCTCTCCTGACTCGATTCTGTCGGTGGAGAACGGTGCCGAGGTGAATGCCGGCGATGTGCTGGCCCGTATTCCGCGTGAAGGCAGCAAGACCCGCGACATTACGGGTGGTCTGCCGCGCGTGGCGGAGCTGTTCGAAGCCCGTCGTCCCAAGGATCACGCGGTCATCGCCGAGACCGATGGTCGGGTTGAATTCGGCAAGGATTACAAGGCCAAGCGCCGTATCATCGTGAAGAACGACGAAACCGGCGAGGAAACCGAGTATCTGATCCCGAAGGGCAAGCACGTCTCGGTGCAGGAGGGCGACTTCGTGCGTCTTGGCGATCCGCTGGTGGACGGTCCGCGCGTGCCCCATGATATCCTGAAGGTGCTGGGTGTCGAGGCGCTGTCGGATTATCTGGTGAACGAAATCCAGGACGTCTATCGACTCCAGGGTGTGAAGATCAACGACAAGCACATTGAGGTGATCGTTCGCCAGATGCTGCAGAAGGTCGAAATTCTCGATCCGGGCGATACGATGTATCTGATCGGCGAGCAGGTGGACCGGCTGGAGTTCGAGGCAGAGAATCGCAAGCGTGAGCGTGAGGGCGAGCGTCCTGCGGTGGCCATGCCGGTTCTTCAGGGAATCACCAAAGCGTCCTTGCAGACGCAGAGCTTCATCAGCGCAGCCTCCTTCCAGGAGACCACACGCGTGCTGACCGAGGCTGCGACGGCAGGCAAGGTCGATACCCTGAATGGTCTGAAGGAAAACGTGATTGTCGGGCGTCTGATCCCGGCCGGCACGGGGTCCGTAATGAACCGTCTGCGCCGGATTGCCTCCGGTCAGGACGAGGCCAAGGGAGTCGGGCAGGAAACGCCCCGACTCTCTGGTCAGGAAGCGGCTGAATAAGGCTGTTTCTGTTGAGGAATGGGAACGCTGGCCTTGAAAAGGGCCGGCGTTTCTTTTTGGCTGGTGAAAACCGGCGTCTGACAGGCTGCCGACTCCACCGGAATCACTGTCGAGTCTTTCGATGGGGTCGGTTATGGGAGGCAGCTACGCGGGGAATGCAGCACTCATTTGCTGGAATCTGGCCCTGCATGTCGCTGTGACGCTTGACTTGAGGGCGTACCCCACGTAGGTTCCGCGCCCTCGGCCGACCCCCACCGACAGGGCAGGGAAGGCCTCGTTTTCGCTAGCCACGTCTTTGGTGCCGCCGATGATAGCCGGGTTACTGGCTTAGGCTTAGGCCAATGACACGGTTATACCCTGCAGGCCGAATCTGATTCGGCCCGTCGCGGGGTTATGGCGTTGACGGTGGCTCGCCCATCCGGGTGAGGTGGATAGACAGAGAGTTCGGAAAGAGGCCCGATGCCGACCATTAACCAGCTGATCGCCAAGGGGCGTGAGCCCAACAAGGCGCGCAACAAGGTCCCGGCGCTGCAGGGGTGCCCGCAGAAGCGTGGCGTTTGCACCCGCGTGTACACAACCACTCCGAAGAAGCCGAACTCGGCTCTTCGTAAGGTGGCCAAGGTGCGCCTGACGAACGGCTATGAGGTGGTGAGCTACATCCCAGGTGAGGGCCACAACCTGCAAGAACATAGCGTCGTTCTGATCCGTGGCGGACGCGTGAAGGATCTTCCTGGCGTGCGTTATCACATTCTGCGCGGCGTGCTCGACACGCAGGGTATTGCGAAGCGGCGTCAGCGCCGTTCGCTCTACGGCGCGAAGCGTCCGAAGTAAGGAGAGGGCTGATATGAGCCGCCGCCGCCGCGCCGTTAAGCGCGAGATCCTGCCGGACCCCAAGTTCGGCGATATCGTCATCACACGTTTCATGAACGCGCTGATGTATGATGGTAAGAAATCCGTTGCCGAGGGCATTGTTTATGGTGCACTCGACGTGTTGAAAAAGCGTGGTGGAAATCAGGCCGATCCGGTCCGTATGTTCCATGAAGCGCTGGACAACGTGAAACCGGCCGTGGAAGTCCGGTCTCGCCGCGTAGGCGGTGCGACCTATCAGGTGCCGGTGGAAGTGCGCGCGGACCGTCGGCAGGCGCTGGCGATCCGCTGGATCATCGATGCCTCCCGCAAGCGCGGCGAGCACACGATGGAAGAGCGGCTTTCAAACGAGTTGCTTGACGCCGTTCATAACCGCGGTTCCGCGGTGAAGAAGCGCGAAGATACCCACCGGATGGCAGAGGCCAACAAGGCCTTCAGCCATTACCGTTGGTAATATTCAGTAGAAACACCGGACCGAAAAGCGGGCACGGAGAAGACCATGGCCAAGGCGAAATTTGAGCGGAACAAACCGCACTGCAACATCGGCACGATCGGACATGTTGATCATGGCAAGACGTCGCTGACAGCAGCTATCACGAAGGTGCTTGCCGAAACCGGCGGCGCAACTTTCACCGCGTATGACCAGATCGACAAGGCGCCGGAAGAACGCGCCCGTGGTATCACGATTTCCACGGCGCACGTGGAATATGAAACCGGCAACCGTCACTACGCGCACGTGGATTGCCCCGGTCACGCCGACTATGTGAAGAACATGATCACCGGCGCGGCCCAGATGGATGGCGGCATTCTCGTCGTCTCCGCTGCTGACGGTCCGATGCCGCAGACCCGTGAGCACATTCTGCTCGCCCGTCAGGTTGGCGTTCCGGCCCTGGTCGTGTTCCTGAACAAGGTCGATATGGTCGACGATCCGGAGCTGCTGGATCTGGTCGAAATGGAAGTGCGCGAGCTGCTTTCTTCCTACCAGTTCCCGGGCGACGATATTCCGATCATCAAGGGTTCCGCTCTGTGCGCCCTTGAAGACAAGAACCCGGAAATCGGCCGTGATGCGATCCTGAAGCTGATGGAAGCGGTGGATGCCTACATCCCGCAGCCGGAGCGTCCGCTGGACCGTCCGTTCCTGATGCCGATCGAAGACGTGTTCTCGATCTCCGGCCGTGGCACCGTGGTGACCGGTCGTATCGAGCGCGGTGAAGTCAAGGTTGGTGACGAAGTCGAAATCGTCGGCCTGAAGGCGACCTCCAAGACGACCGTGACCGGCGTTGAAATGTTCCGCAAGCTGCTCGATCGCGGTGAAGCTGGCGACAACATCGGTGCGCTGCTGCGTGGCACCAAGCGTGAAGACGTCGAGCGTGGTCAGGTTCTGGCCAAGCCGGGCTCCATCACCCCGCATACGAAGTTCGCCGCTGAGGCGTACATCCTCACGAAAGAAGAGGGTGGCCGTCATACGCCGTTCTTCACCAATTACCGTCCGCAGTTCTACTTCCGCACGACCGACGTCACTGGCGTTGTGAGCCTGCCGGAAGGCACGGAAATGGTGATGCCGGGCGACAACGTGTCCATGCAGGTTGAGCTGATTGCGCCGATCGCGATGGATGAAGGTCTGCGTTTTGCTATTCGTGAAGGCGGCCGCACCGTTGGTGCAGGCGTCGTCGCGAAGATTTCGCAGTAATCAACGGCCCCGAATTCGGACTTAGTACAAATGGATAACCAGAACATCCGCATTCGCCTCAAGGCGTACGATCATCGAGTGCTCGATAACAGCACGAAGGAGATCGTGAATACGGCGAAGCGTACGGGTGCGCGGGTTCGGGGCCCTATCCCGCTGCCGACGCATATCGAACGGTTCACAGTGAACCGTTCTCCGCACGTGGATAAGAAAAGCCGCGAGCAGTTCGAAATCCGGACGCATCGCCGGCTCCTCGATATCGTCGAGCCGACACCCCAGACCGTGGACGCGCTGATGAAGCTCGACCTGGCTGCCGGTGTCGACGTCGAGATTAAGCTGTAAGAGCCAGCCATGCGCACAGGATTAATTGCACGTAAGCTGGGTATGACCCGGCTGTTCAAGGAAGACGGGACTCATGTTCCCGTCACCGTTCTGCATCTGGACCAGGTCCAGGTCGTGGACACCCGCACCAAGGAGCGGGATGGTTACACGGCGGTGCAGCTCGGGTTCGGTCAGGCAAAGCCGAAGCATGTGTCGAAGGCCAATAAAGGTCATTTCGCCCGTGTTAAGGTGGAACCGAAGAAGAAGCTCGTGGAATTCCGGGTGGCGGAAGACGCCATTCTGGAGCCCGGTGCGACTTTGTCGGCCGAGCACTTTCTGGTTGGCCAGAAGGTCGACGTGACCGGTACGTCCAAGGGTAAGGGCTTTGCCGGTGCGATGAAGCGTTGGAATTTCGCCGGTCTGGAAGCCAGCCACGGCGTGTCCATCAGCCATCGTAGCCACGGTTCGACCGGTAATCGCCAGGATCCGGGTAAGACTTTTAAAAACAAGAAAATGGCTGGCCATCTCGGTGACGAGCGGGTGACCACTCAGAATGTGGAAGTCGCGCATGTCGATGCGGCGCGCGGACTGCTCATGATCCGTGGCTCCATTCCCGGTGCCAAAGGTGGTTATGTGCTGGTGCGTGACGCCGTGAAGCGCAAGCGTCCGGAAGGCGTTGCCTATCCGGCGGCGCTGCAGGCAGACGCCGCGGCGAGCGAGGGCTAAGACATGCAGATCGAGATCAAGACCCTCGATAACGGCAGTGCCGGTACGGCCGAGCTGCCGGACGAGATTTTTGCGGCCACCCCGCGTGCCGATATTATGGCGCGCGTGGTTCACTGGCAGCTCGCCTGCCGCCGTGCCGGCACCCACAAGGTGAAGGGCATGGGCGAGGTAAGCGGCACGACCAAGAAGCCGTATCGCCAGAAAGGCACAGGTAACGCTCGTCAGGGCAGCCTGCGCGCTCCGCAGTTTCGCACCGGTGGTGCCGTTCATGGTCCGGTCGTTCGCGACCATGGCTATGATCTGCCGAAGAAGGTGCGTCGTCTCGGCCTGATTTCCGCTCTGTCCCAGAAGCAGGCGGAAGGCAAGCTCGTCGTCATCGACACGGCCGCTGGTATGGAAAAGACGCGCGACCTTGCTGCGAAGCTGCGCGCCCTTGGCTGGCGCTCCGCGTTGATCGTCGATGGTGCCAGCGTTGACGAGGGCTTTGCCCGCGCAAGCCGCTCGCTGCTTGCGGTTGACGTTCTGCCGACCATCGGTGCCAACGTATATGACATTCTGAACCACGACGTGCTGGCGATTACGGTTGCCGGTGTCGAGGCTCTCAAGGCCCGCCTCGGTTTCGGTGCGGCTGAAGAAAGGAGCGCGGCATGAGCTCTCCGCAGAAAACATCGCTCGCTGCGCGTCGTCGCGCTGAGCGTATGTCCCGCGAGGCGATGTATGAAGTCATCCGTAGCCCGCTGATCACCGAAAAGGCGACGCTGCTCAGCGAGCGCAGCCAGGTTGTGTTCCGCGTGGCGATCGATGCGACCAAGCCGGAGATCAAGGCCGCTGTTGAAGGCCTGTTCGGGGTGAAGGTGATTGGCGTCAATACCTTGGTGAACAAGGGCAAGACGAAACGTTTTCGCGGCCGCCCCGGCCAGCGGAGCGATGTGAAGAAGGCGTATGTCCAGCTGGTCGCCGGTCAGGCTATCGACCTGACCGCCAAGCTGGCCTGAGGCACGGACCATGGCACTGAAGCATTTCAATCCCGTGACTGCGTCTTTGCGCGGCACGGTTCTGGTAGATCGCAGCGAATTGTGGAAGGGCAAGCCGGTCAAGACTTTGACCGAAGGCAAGCACTCCACGGGCGGTCGTAATAACCATGGCCGGATTACCAGCCGGTTCCGTGGCGGCGGACATAAGCAGACCTATCGTTATGTGGACTTCAAGCGCCGTAAGGCCGATGTTCCCGCGACGGTTGAGCGTCTGGAATATGATCCGAACCGCACCGCTTTCATCGCTCTGATCAAGTATCAGGACGGCGAGTTGTCCTACATCCTTGCACCTCAGCGTTTGAAGGCTGGCGATGTCGTGGTCAGCGGCGCGCGGGCTGATATCAAGCCGGGCAATGCGATGCCGCTGGGAGCAATCCCGGTCGGAACGATTATCCACAATATCGAGATGAAGCCGGGTGCGGGTGGCAAGATTGCACGCTCCGCTGGCACCTATGCGCAGCTGGTCGGCAAGGATGCCGGTTATGCGCAGATCAAGCTGATGTCCGGCGAACTGCGCGTCGTCCGCGCGGAATGCTATGCGACGGTTGGCGCGGTGTCGAACCCGGATAACTCGAACATTCATATCGGCAAGGCAGGCCGCAGCCGCTGGCTGGGTCGCCGTCCGCATAACCGCGGCGTCGTGATGAACCCTGTCGACCATCCGCATGGTGGTGGTGAAGGCCGTACTTCGGGTGGCCGTCATCCGGTTACCCCGTGGGGCAAGCCGACCAAGGGCTACAAGACGCGTACCAACAAGCGCACGGATAGCCTGATTATCCGCCGTCGGAACAAGGGCAAGTAAGATGGCACGCTCTGTCTGGAAAGGTCCGTTTGTCGACGGATACCTCCTGAACAAGGCCGACGCGGCGCGCGCGTCGGGCCGCAACGAGATCATCAAGATCTGGTCGCGTCGCTCGACGATTCTGCCGCAGTTCGTTGGCCTGACTTTCGGTGTTTACAACGGTCACAAATTCCTGCCGGTGCAGGTGACGGAGAACATGGTCGGACACAAGTTCGGCGAATTCTCCCCCACCCGTACCTTCCCGGGTCATGCGGCCGATAAGAAGGCGAAGCGGGGTTAAGATGAGCAAGCCGAAAACCCCTCGTTCCATCGCTGAGAACGAAGCACAAGCGATCGTCAGCAATTTGCGTGTCAGCCCACGCAAGCTCAATCTGGTCGCTCAGCTGATCCGGAACCGCAAGGCATCTGATGCTGTCGCGACTCTGACTTTCAGCAAGCGCCGCATCGCCCAAGCGGTGAAGAAGGCGCTTGAGAGCGCCATCGCCAATGCCGAGAACAATCATCAGCTCGATGTCGATCGCCTGGTCGTCTCGCGCGCTGAAGTGGGTCGCTCCATCGTGATGCGCCGCTTCCATGCGCGTGGCCGTGGCCGTGCGGCGCGGGTCGAGAAGTGGTTCAGCCACCTCAAGATCGTCGTTGCCGAACGGTCCCAGGAAACCGAGACGAAAGCGGAGGCCGCGTAATATGGGTCACAAAGTAAACCCCATCGGATTGCGGCTGGGCATCAACCGCACCTGGGATAGCCGTTGGTATGCCGGTGGGGATTATTCCCGTCTGCTGCATGACGATCTGAAGCTGCGTGGCCATTTGCGCAAGAAGCTCTCCGGCGCTGGCGTGTCCCGCGTTGTGATCGAGCGTCCGGCGAAGAAGCCCCGCGTGACAATCTATGCCGCCCGTCCGGGTGTGGTGATCGGCAAGAAGGGCCAGGACATCGAGGCGCTGCGCAAGGGTCTGACCGGCATGGCCGGGACCGATGTGGCCCTGAACATTGTTGAAATCCGCAAGCCGGAAATCGATGCGACTCTGGTGGCCGAGAACATCGCCCAGCAGCTGGAACGTCGCGTTGCATTCCGTCGTGCGATGAAGCGCGCTGTGCAGTCTGCCATGCGTCTGGGCGCCCAGGGCATCCGGATCAATTGCAGCGGCCGCCTCGGCGGTGCTGAAATTGCGCGTATCGAGTGGTATCGTGAAGGCCGCGTGCCTCTGCACACGCTTCGCGCAGACATTGATTATGGTGTTGCTACCGCCAAGACGACCTATGGCACATGCGGCGTCAAGGTTTGGATCTTCAAAGGTGAGATCCTGGCCCAGGACCCGATGGCGCAGGATCGTCGCGCGGCCGAGCAGGCCCCGCAGCGGTAAGGAATCACGAATATGCTGTCCCCGAAGCGCACAAAATACCGCAAGGCGCATAAAGGCCGGATCCACGGCAACGCCAAAGGCGGAACAACGCTGAATTTCGGAACATTTGGCTTGAAAGCGCTCGAACCTGAGCGTATTACAGCCCGCCAAATCGAAGCCGCCCGTCGTGCGATTACCCGTGCGATGAAGCGTGCCGGGCGCGTGTGGATCCGCATCTTCCCTGACCTGCCGGTCAGCACGAAGCCTGCGGAAGTCCGCATGGGTTCCGGTAAGGGTAGCCCCGAATACTGGGTGGCCCGGGTTCATCCCGGCCGTGTTATGTTTGAAATCGACGGCGTTGCGCCGGAGCTGGCCCGTGAGGCGCTGGCACTGGGTGCAGCGAAGTTGCCGATCAAGACGAAGTTTATCGTCCGCTCGGTTGACGCGTGAGGGTGTGATGACGAAGCCAGCCGATATCCGTGTGAAAAGCGCGGACGAACTGGGTGCGCTGCTGATCGATCTGCGGAAGGAGCAGTTTAATCTGCGCTTTCAGCAGGCGACGGGTCAGCTTGAAAAGACGGGCCGCGCTGTGCAGGTCCGTCGTGACATCGCACGCGTGAAGACGATTCTGGCGGAGCGTCAGCGCGCTGCCGCTCCCAAGGCCTGAAAGGAGTAGGGCAATGCCCAGGCGGGTCCTGACCGGGCGGGTGACCAGCGACAAGATGGACAAGACCGTTACGGTTCTTGTTGATCGGCGCATTATTCATCCGCTGTACAAGAAGTTTATTCGTAAATCCAAGAAGTATGCCGCGCATGACGAGGCGAATGAGTGCCGTGAAGGCGATATCGTTCGTATCGTTGAGTGCCCGCCGATCAGCAAGCGCAAGACCTGGGAAGTGGTCTGGCGTAATGGGCATGTGCTGAGCACCGCCCATAAGGAAGCCATTGACGCTGCCGCGACCCAGATCGCGCATGCTGAGGCCTCCGGTGAGGCAGCCGCTGCGGCGGCCGAGCATCAGGGAGCCTGATCGATGATTCATCCCGAGACCAACCTGGAAGTCGCCGATAACAGCGGCGCGCGCCGGGTGCAGTGCATCAAGGTGCTGGGCGGTTCCAAGCGGAAGACCGCCTCGGTCGGCGATGTTATCGTCGTCTCCGTCAAGGAAGCCATTCCCCGTGGCAAGGTGAAGAAGGGCGACGTTCATCAGGCGGTGATCGTTCGTACCAGCTTTCCCGTGCGCCGCGCTGATGGCAGCGCGATCCGTTTCGACCGGAACGCGGCCGTGCTGATCAACAAGCAGCAGGAGCCGATCGGCACCCGTATCTTTGGGCCGGTTGTGCGCGAGCTGCGCGGTCGTAAGTTCATGAAGATCATCTCGCTCGCGCCTGAGGTGCTATAATGGCTGCGAAAATTCGCAAGGGCGACCAGGTGGTCGTCATCTCTGGCGAGGACAAGGGCAAGCGCGGCGAAGTGCTGCGCGTCATTCCTCGCGAGAATCGGGCCGTTGTGCGTGGTGTTGCGGTTGCCAAGCGGCATCTGAAGCCGCGCGGTATGGGGCAGCCCGGTGGTATTCAGGAACAGGAAGCGCCGGTGGCGATTTCCAACCTGATGCTGGTCGACCCGAAGAGCGACAAACCCACCCGCGTGGGTTTCCGCATTCTGGATAATGGTAACAAGGTTCGTGTGGCGAAAGTCACCGGCCAGGTCATCGAGAGCTGAGGGAGGGAGCGGTGAGCGAAAACCAGTCCAAGCCGCTGCCGCGGATGCAGCAGCGCTACAATGATGTAGTGCGTGAGGCTCTGCTGAAAGAGTTCGGCTATAACAACCGGATGCGGGTGCCCCGGCTTCAGAAGATCGTCATCAATATGGGTGTCGGTGAAGCCGCGGCAGATCAGAAGAAGCTTGATTCCGCTGTTGCTGATCTGACCCTTATTGCTGGTCAGAAGCCGGTCAAGACGGTGGCGAAGAAGGCGATTGCCGGCTTCAAGATCCGTAAAGGCCTGCCGATCGGTGCGAAGGTCACACTGCGTAAGGCGCGTATGTACGAGTTCCTTGATCGTCTTGTGACGATTGCTCTGCCGCGTGTCCGCGACTTCCGCGGAATCACGGGTAAGGGCTTCGACGGGCGTGGGAACTTCGCCATGGGCCTGAAGGAACAGATCGTGTTTCCGGAAATCGTCTACGACAAGGTAGACGCGGTGCGTGGTATGGACATCGTCTTCGTGACGACCGCCGAGACTGATGCGGAAGCCAAAGCACTGCTGAAGGCGTTCGATCTGCCGTTCGCGGCGTGAGCGGCTGGCACTCTGCGGGGTGCCGGTCATCTAAAAGTTTGTTGGAAAACCGTCGGGGAAGCCCGACAGGTTCCGGAGGGTGAAACAAGGCATGGCCAAGACGTCTGCGGTCAACCGGAATAAAATGCGGGAGCGTATGGCTTCCCGCGACAAGGCGAAGCGTGCTGCGCTGAAAGCGATCGTCATGGATCGCTCGCTGCCGGTGGAAGATCGGTTCGAGGCAACTCTGCGGCTGGCTCAGCTGCCGCGCAATGGCGCCGCTAATCGCGTGCGTTTGCGCTGCGAGCTGACGGGCCGTCCCCGTGCGAACTATCGCAAGTTCAAGCTGTGCCGCGTGGCGCTGCGTGACCTGGCCAGCTCCGGGCAGATCCCCGGCCTGGTCAAGGCGAGCTGGTAAGGAGCCGGATCATGCAGCTTTCTGATCCGTTGGGCGATCTGCTCACACGTATCCGCAACGCGCAGCGTAGCCGTCACGCCACCTGCGTGTCCCCCGCTTCCAAGCTTCGTGCCAATGTGCTCGAAGCCCTGAAGCGTGAGGGTTACATCCGTGGTTATACCTCGGAAGAACTTCGCCCGGGTATTTCCCAGCTCCGCGTTGAGCTGAAATACAATGATGGCGAACCGGTGATCAAGGAGATCACGCGCGTGTCCAAGCCTGGCCGCCGTGTGTATTCCAAGATCAAGGAATTGCCGCGCGTCTATGCAGGGCTGGGTGTTTCCATCCTGTCCACACCGCGTGGTGTGTTGAGCGACAATGAGGCCCGCGCTGCCAATGTTGGCGGCGAAGTCCTCTGCCGCGTGTTCTAAGGGGGAGGGCGAGACATGTCACGCGTTGGCAAATATCCCGTCGAGATCCCGCAGGGCGTGCAGGTGGCAATCGCCAACAACGTTCTGACGGCGAAGGGCAAGCTGGGGGAACTCTCCCTGCCTCTGACCGATCTGGTGGATACCACCGTCGAAGGCAATCAGGTGAAAGTCGCCCCCCGGGGTAATGATCGCCGTGCCCGTATGATGTGGGGCACCACCCGTGCGCTGGTCGCGAATATGGTGAAGGGGGTTTCCACGGGCTATGTCCGTTCCCTGGAAATCAACGGCACCGGTTATCGCGCCGCCGTTCAGGGCAATGCACTGGTTCTGAATCTGGGTTACTCGCACGACATCACTTATCCGGTTCCGGCCGGTATCAAGATCACCACGCCGCGTCCAACGGCCGTGACGATCGAGGGTGTCGACAAGCGTCTGGTTGGACAGGTCGCTTCTGAGCTTCGTCAGCTGCGTCTGCCTGAGCCGTATAAGGGCAAGGGCGTCCGCTACGACAATGAAGAGATCCGTCGCAAGGAAGGTAAGAAGAAGTAAGATGCCGAGCATCGATCTTCAGGAGCGTCGGAAACAGCGTTTGCGTTTCCAGCTCCGCGCCAAGGCCAATGGCCGCCCGCGCTTGTCCGTGTTCCGTTCTGGCCGGCATATTTATGCTCAGGTGATCGACGATGCTGCCGGCCGTACGCTGGCCGCTGCGTCTTCCCTGGAGAAGCCGCTGCGTGAGCAGCTGCGCACCGGTGCCGACCGTGAGGCCGCGTCCGCCGTTGGCAAGCTGATCGCCGAGCGTGCCCAGGCCGCCGGGGTGTCTGCCGTGGTCTTCGACCGTGGCTCCTATCTGTATCACGGTCGCGTCAAGGCGCTGGCCGAAGCCGCCCGCGAAGGCGGGCTGGCCTTCTAAGGGGACCAACTATGGCACGTGAACCCAGGGAAGGTCGTGGCGGTCGCGAGCGCGAGGCCGACGATATCATTGATAAACTGGTGACGATCAACCGCGTCGCCAAAGTGGTGAAGGGCGGCCGTCGTTTCGCTTTCGCCGCTCTGGTTGTCGTGGGTGACCAGAAAGGCCGGGTCGGTTATGGGGCGGGCAAGGCACGTGAAGTGCCGGAAGCCATCCGTAAGGCGACCGAGCGCGCGAAGCGCAGCATGATCCGCGTTCCGATGAAGGAAGGCCGCACGCTGCATCATGACGTGTATGGTCATTTTGGCGCGGGTAAGGTGGTGCTTCGCAGCGCCACAGCCGGTACCGGCATCATCGCAGGCGGCCCGATGCGTGCCGTCTTCGAAAGCCTCGGCATCGGCGACGTCGTGGCCAAGAGCCTCGGCAGCCGTAACCCGCATAACATGGTAAAGGCGACGTTTGCCGCCCTGGAACGCTGCTCGAGCCCGCGCTCTGTTGCGTCCCGTCGTGGCAAGAAAGTCTCCGATATCCTCGGTCGCCGTGAACCGGTCGCCGGGCAGGAAGGGGAAGAGGCTCATGCCTAAGCTCCGCGTTACGCAGATCGCCTCCGTGGCCGGGCGCAAGCCGGGCCAGAAGGAGACATTGATCGGTCTCGGCCTGAACAAGATCGGGCGCACCCGCGTTCTGGAGGATACTCCCTCCATCCGTGGTATGACCCGCAAGGTGGCCCACCTTATCCAGGTGGAGGAAACCAATGAAGCTGAATGAACTGCGCGATAACCATGGCGCACGTCCGAAATCCAAGCGTCTTGGCCGTGGTATCGGCTCCGGTAAGGGTAAAACCTCCGGTAAAGGCGTGAAGGGTCAGAAGGCACGTGAAGGCGTTTCGCTGAACGGGTTCGAGGGCGGTCAGCTCCCGATCTATCGTCGTTTGCCGAAGCGTGGCTTCGTCAACATCTTCCGCAAGGAATATGCGCCGCTGAATATCGGCACCCTGAATGATGCGATCGAAGCCGGTCGCGTCGATGCCAGCCAGGAAATCACCGAGGACGCCCTGCGCGCCGCCGGTCTGGTTCGTGGTGGCAAGGTTGCGGGTGTTCGTCTGCTGGCCCGTGGTGAGATCACCCGTGCGGTGAAGATCACTGTGGCCGGTGCCTCTGCTGCGGCGCGCGCCGCGGTGGAGCAGGCAGGCGGCAGCATCACCACAACCGTGGTGGCGGAAGCTGCGGAAGCCTGATCAGGATCGGTCTCCTCTTTTTCCCCCAGCCAACGGGAATGGTAAAAGAGGAGATATCTCTGATGGATGACTCGCTTGTCAGCAAACGCTGATCGAACGATATATGTGGCGCCTTCCGCCCTGCGGTTGGCGCCACAGTCCTGAAAAGGGGCCTGTTACAGCGCGCTGGAGCCAGGAACTGATCAGCCAGCGTGCTTATTGATCGCCTGACCACAGGGGGAAAGTCTCATGGCCTCGGCGGCCGAGCAGCTCGCTTCTAATTTCAATCTCAGCACCTTCTCCAAGGCGACCGAGCTTAAAAAGCGGATATGGTTTACCCTTGCGGCGCTGATCGTCTATCGCATCGGCACCTATGTTCCAGTGCCGGGGGTCGATGCCTCTGTCATCGGTGATATGTTCAACCAGCAAGGCGGCGGCATCCTGGGCATGTTCGACATGTTCTCGGGTGGTGCGCTCAGCCGCATGACCGTGTTTGCGCTGAACATCATGCCTTATATCAGCGCCAGCATCATCGTTCAGTTGCTGACAGCGGCGGTCCCTTCGCTTGAGGCCCTCAAGAAAGAGGGTGAGAGCGGTCGGCGCAAGATGAACGAATATACCCGTTACCTCACTGTTCTGATCGCATTGCTGCAATCCTATGGCATTGCCGCGGGGTTGGAGGGAATGCAGGGGCCACATGGCGCTGCCGTGATCGATCCAGGCTGGTTTTTCCGCCTGTCATGTGTGGTGACGCTGGTCGGTGGAACAATGTTCCTGATGTGGCTGGGCGAGCAGATTACGGCTCGCGGCGTGGGGAATGGTATTTCGCTGATTATTTTTGCGGGTATCGTCGCCAATCTGCCGCATGCTCTGGGCAATCTGCTTCAGATGAGCCGCAATAATGCGCTGTCTCTGCCGTCTTTGCTGGCCGTGATGGTCATTGCCGTCGCAGTGATTGCCTTTGTTGTCTTTATGGAGCGTGCCCAGCGGCGTGTGGTGGTGCAGTACCCCAAGCGTCAGGTCGGAAATCGCATGTTCGGTGGCGACAGCACGCATATGCCGCTGAAGGTCAATACCGCGAATGTGATACCCCCGATTTTCGCCAGTTCCCTGCTGCTGATTCCAGCGACAATTGCCGGTTTCTCAAAGAATTCGGGCAATAGCTGGCTGAGCTGGCTGTCCGGTCAGCTGGGACATGGGCAGCCCATCTATATGCTGCTCTATGCCGGGCTGATCATCTTCTTCTCCTATTTCTATACGGCGGTTGTGTTCAATCCGCAGGAGACGGCAGATAATCTGAAGAAAAATGGCGGCTTCATTCCTGGTATCCGTCCGGGTAAGGCGACGGCCGATTATTTCGATCGTATTCTGACCAGGCTGACGACGGTGGGTGCGATTTATCTGGTGATTGTTTGTCTGCTGCCGGAATTTCTAATCAGCAAGTTTGGTGTACCGTTCTATTTCGGCGGCACCAGCCTGATGATCGTGGTGTCCGTTACAATGGATACAGTGACCCAGGTTCAATCTCATTTGCTGGCGCATCAGTACGAAGGTCTGATTCGTCGCGCACGTACAAAAGGAAAAGGCCGATGAGCAAACGTCTCAACCTGATCCTGCTCGGTCCGCCGGGTGCCGGCAAAGGGACGCAGGCAAAGCGTTTGCAGGATAAGCACGGCATTGCGCAGATCAGCACAGGGGACATGCTCCGTGCTGAGGTTGCGGCTGGCAGTGAGATCGGCCAGCGTGCCAAGGCTATTATGGAAAGCGGTGCCCTGATGCCGGACGATGTCATCATCGACATGTTGGCCGGACGGATCGGCCAGTCTGATTGCGCGAACGGCTTTATTCTGGACGGTTTTCCGCGCACGGTTCCGCAGGCGGAAGCGCTTGATGAGATGTTGACCCGTAAAGCGCTTGAGTTGTCAGCCGTCATTGAACTCGCGGTGGATGACGCGGCTCTGGTCGATCGCATCGCCGGGCGCTTCACATGCAGCAAATGCGGCACTGGTTACCACGATACGTTCAAGCCGACGGCGGAAGCGGGCGTGTGCGATCAGTGTGGGAGCACAGAGTTCGTTCGTCGGGCGGATGATAACAGGGAGACGGTTGTCGCCCGTCTTGAAGCATATCACCGTCAGACAGCACCGATTCTCCCTTATTATAAGGCACAGGGTCGCCTGCGTTCTGTTGATGGCATGGCGGATATGGACACTGTCACCAAGGATATCGAATCGATTCTTGATGATGTGGCGCAGCCTGCGCGCGCCTGATCCCTGCATTTTTTGATACTGCAACAGGAGCGTTAGCCCCTTGAGAGGTGGGGCTGGCGCTCTTATTATATGCACAGCAATGCCTGGAGTGATTGGATCAGGCTTTGTCCGACGGCATGCAGAATGCGCATAGTTGCCGCTTGACATATGAGCATGCGGCTCACGCGAAGTTGATCTGTTATCGTTGACTCATTCGGCAGGGTCGCTATAAGTCCCGCCTCTGGCCGTGCTCGAGGGATCGGGCGCGCCTAATCGAATCATTTCATGACGCGACGCGGCCCGCATGGCGGATCACCCGGCGCATCGTTCACTGTTCCTTCCTGACTATCCGTGGAAGGGGCGGCGGCTAACATGGAGAGGCGTAGCGTGGCGCGTATTGCCGGCGTAAACATTCCGACCAACAAGCGCGTGGCGATCAGCCTGCGTTATATCTATGGCATTGGTCCTGCTCAGGCGCAGAAAATCTGCACCGAGCTGTCGATCCCGGACGAGCGCCGGGTGAACCAGTTGAGCGATGACGAGATCCTGCGTATCCGCGAGCTGATTGATCGTGAATATCGCGTGGAGGGTGACCTCCGTCGCGAAGTTGCGATGAACATCAAGCGGCTGATGGATCTGGGCTGCTATCGTGGCCTGCGTCATCGTCGTGGCCTGCCGGTGCGCGGTCAGCGCACGCACACGAATGCCCGTACCCGTAAGGGCAAGGCCGTGGCGATTGCCGGCAAGAAGAAGGTCACCCGTTAAGGCTTCGGCCTTTCCGGCGCGTTCCCGTTCGACAGACAGCTCAGGATCACCTCATTATGGCTCGTAATGCCACCTCTTCGCGTCCCCGTAAAAAGGAACGCAAGAATATCTCTTCCGGCGTGGCGCATGTTGCCGCGACCTTCAACAACACGATGATCACGATCAGCGATGCCCAGGGCAACGCGATCGCCTGGTCCTCGGCCGGTGCGCAGGGCTTCAAGGGAAGCCGTAAGTCCACCCCGTATGCGGCGCAGGTCGCGGCGGAAGACGCAGGCCGCAAAGCGCGCGAACACGGCATGGAAACGCTGGAGATCGAGGTGAGTGGTCCTGGCTCCGGACGTGAAAGCGCTCTCCGTGCGCTGCAGGCGGTCGGTTTCGCGATCACCGCGATCCGCGATACCACGCCGATCCCGCATAACGGTTGCCGTCCTCGGAAGCGTCGCCGCGTCTGAGACGCGAGCGACAATTGTCCCGGACAATACGATCCGGGGTGGATCCAGCCGGCATTGGCGTGAGGGACGATGTTCCCGTCAGTGTCGGCCTAACCTTTTGACAAGAGGCGAAGCGTGGTCATCCAGAGGAACTGGCAGTCTCTGATCAAGCCGGAAAAGCTCGATGTGGAGCCCGGCAACGAGCCGTCGCGCATTGCGACCATTGTGGCGGAGCCGCTGGAGCGCGGCTTCGGCATGACGCTCGGCAACGCCATCCGTCGTATATTGCTGTCATCCCTGCAGGGTGCTGCGGTGACAGCGGTGCAGATCGACGGCGTGCTGCATGAATTCTCGTCTGTCGCCGGTGTGCGTGAAGACGTGACGGATATCGTCCTGAACATCAAGCAGCTGGCCCTTCGCATGCATGGCGAAGGCCCGAAGCGCATGATGCTGACGGCAACTGGACCGGGTGAAGTCACGGCTGGCCAGATTCAGGCCGGTCATGACATTGAGATCATGAACCCCGATCTCGTCCTCTGCACGCTGGATGACGGCGTGAAGCTGGGCATGGAGTTCACGGTCAATCTCGGCAAGGGCTATGTCCCCGCCAGCCAGAACCGGCAGGAAGACAGCCCGATCGGTCTGATCCCGATCGACGCTATCTATTCCCCCGTTCGCCGCGTGTCCTACAAGGTGGAGCCGACACGCGTCGGTCAGGTCACCGATTATGACAAGCTGCTGCTGACGGTTGAAACCAATGGTGCGGTGACTCCGGAAGATTCGGTGGCTTTGGCCGCTCGTATTCTTCAGGATCAGCTTCAACTCTTCATCAACTTCGAAGAGCCGCAGCAGGTCCGCCACGATGAACCGCAAGACGATCTGCCGTTCAACCGCAATCTTCTGCGGAAGGTGGATGAGCTGGAACTCTCGGTTCGCAGCGCTAACTGCCTGAAGAACGACAATATCGTCTATATCGGCGATCTGGTGCAGAAATCCGAACAGGAAATGCTGCGCACCCCGAATTTCGGGCGCAAGTCGCTGAACGAGATCAAGGAAGTCCTCGCCAATATGGGGCTTTCCCTCGGCATGAGTGTGTCGGGCTGGCCGCCGGAAAATATTGAGGACCTGGCCAAGCGGTTGGAAGAACCCTTCTGATAACCGCCTTTTGACAAGACCGCGTCCGGTTCCGGTTTTCTGCCCTGCAAAAACAGGGGTCAAAAAACAGGTGCGCCGAGGCGCCCAACAGAGATATAGGGCGTCCCCCGTAGCCGCGATGAGCGGTAGCGGGGAGCGTTCTCAGGAGATCGAAGACTATGCGCCATGGTATTGCCGGCCGGAAGCTCGGCGTTACGTCCAGCCACAGGCAGGCCATGTTCCGCAACATGGCCGTTGCCCTTATCAAGCACGAGCAGATCACGACGACGCTGCCGAAGGCGAAGGAACTTCGTCCGGTCGCCGAAAAGCTGATCACTCTTGGCAAGCGCGGCGGTCTGCATGCACGCCGTCAGGCTTATGCCCAGCTGCGTGACGAAGTGATCGTTACCAAGCTCTTCAGCGCGATCGCTGAGCGCTACAAGGCCCGTCAGGGTGGTTACACCCGTGTTCTGAAGGCCGGCGTTCGCTATGGCGATGCCGCTTCCATGGCGGTCATTGAGCTGGTTGATCGTGATGTTTCCGCCAAAGGGCAGGATAGCGGCCCCCGCCCGGAACGCGACGAAACCGAGGAATAAGCCTTTCGTTTTTTAGAAACGATGCGCTGATCTGGATAGACGACAGGCCCCTGGAGCAATCCGGGGGTTTTTCGTTTTGTTGATCCCTGTCATGAAAGCTTAAGCCGGGCAGCCGATGATAAACATGATTGTCAACGCGGTATGTCCGGTCGTGGCGTTGATCGGCGCGGGGTATCTGAGTGGCAGGCGTCAGTTGCTGGGGGTGGGTGCGCTGGATGCGCTCAACCTGTATGTGGTCTGGCTGGCATTGCCCGCGATGCTGTTTCTGGTGATGGCGCATCTGACCGGCAAGGATCTCTCCCATTTGCCGTTTGTGCTCAGCTTTCTCGGCGCGCAGATGCTGCCTTTCCTGGCAATTTATTTTTGGGCCAGACGGGCCGGACGGGGAATCGGACAGGCTACGGTGGATTCCCTGACCGGCAGCTACGCCAACACCTCCTATATGGGGATTCCGGTGTTGATGGCGGTGCTGGGGCCGCGCTCCATGATGCCTATGGCAATTGCTACGGTGATGACGGTCGGTATCCAGTTCGCAGGTTCCATTCTGCTGATGGAAAAGGAACGGGCGTTGAAGGGTGGGGCGCTGCTTTCCCGGTGGCGTCTGATATGGACCGTGTTGTGCAATCCGCTGGTTGCCTCGCCCTTGGCCGGGGGCGCTTTTGCACTGGCTGGAAATATAGGTGGCTTTCATTTGCCGCAGATGGCCGAGACAACCTTGACCATGCTTGGCAATTCCTCCAGCCCCTGTGCACTGGTGGTGATCGGCCTGTTTCTGGCGTCTCGTCAGGGCGATGCTGCGTCGGCACGCTCAGGGGATGGGCTGTTGCTGGCGGTGCTGACCTTTATCAAACTGATCCTGCAGCCGCTGATTGCTTTCGTGCTGGCGTTCTGGGTGTTCCGGGCCGATCCGCTCTGGGCGAGAGCCTGTGTGCTGCTGGCGGCAACACCGAATGGAACCGGTGCGTTTATGCTGGCGCGGCTGTATGATCGGGAGGCCGGGATGATTTCACGCGCCATTCTGATTTCGACCATCCTGTCGGCCGTCACCCTGCCGCTGTTCATCCTGCTGTTGTCCTGATAACCGGAAAGGGCGAGAGTCTGATCATGGTATCACGCGCCAATACCTCATCATCCTCCGATCTGTTCGGGGGCGGGGCAGCACAGTTTTTGCCGGAAGCGGATGATCCGGCGCGTCCTCTGGCCGACAGGTTGCGTCCTGCTTCTCTCGATGATGTCGTGGGGCAGGATCATCTGCTGGGGGCAGAGGGGCCGTTACGGCGCATGACCGAGAGCAGGGTCTTGTCCTCGATTATTTTGTGGGGGCCTCCGGGTACCGGAAAGACGACCATCGCCCGCCTGCTGGCGCGCTCCACCGATCTGCATTTCGAGGCTATTTCGGCAATTCAGAGTGGTGTGGCCGATCTGCGCAAGGTGTTCGAGGCGGCCCGTCAGCGCCGTGCCGCCGGAAAGGGCACGCTGCTGTTCTGTGATGAAATTCATCGCTTCAATCGTGGTCAGCAGGACGCTTTCCTGCCAGTGGTGGAGGATGGAACGGTTACACTGGTCGGGGCGACCACCGAGAATCCGTCTTTCGAACTGAACAGCGCTTTGCTGTCACGTTGCCGGGTGATGGTGCTGCGTCGGCTGGATGAGGCCGCGCTGGAGAGGCTGCTTGTGCGGGCTGAGGAAAGGATGGAACGCCCCCTCCCGGTTTCCGCGGAAGCGCGGGAGGCTCTGGTTGCCATGGCCAGTGGTGATGGGCGGTATATGCTCAATCTGGTCGAGCAGGTTTATACTTTTGCCGGTGGCGATCAGGTTCTGGACATGCAGACACTGGGGCATGCGCTGCAACGCCGCCCGCCGGTCCATGACAAGGCCGGAGACGGTCATTACGATCTGCTGAGCTGTTTCCATAAATCCCTGCGCGGTTCCGACCCGCAGGCGGCGCTGTATTATGCGGCGCGGATGATGGTGGCGGGCGAGGCGGCTGAAACCGTGTTCCGGCGGCTGGCCTGTGCGGCCTCGGAGGATGTCGGCATGGCCGATCCTCAGGCCATGGTGCAGGTGGTCAGCGCCTGGCAGGCTTTCGAGCGGATCGGCTGGCCGGAGGGGCGGTTGTTTCTGGCGCAGGCCATCAATTACGTGGCGACGGCCCCGAAATCCAATGCGTCCTATGCCTCGTTCAATGAGGCTCTGGCACTGGCGGAAAAGACGGCGCATATGCCGCCGCCCCTGCATATTCTCAATGCGCCGACGCGGATGATGAAGGAACTGGGCTACCATGCCGGGTATCAGTATGATCACGATGCACCGGATGCGTTTTCAGGGCAGGAGTTCTTCCCCGAGCCTCTTTCCGGGGCGCGCCGCCCTGAACTCTATCGTCCGCATCAGCGTGGATTCGAACGCGATATTCGCAAGCGGCTGGAATACTGGGCCGGTTTGCGAATTCAGCGCGGCGGCTGATAGCAGGTTCATGAACAGAGCATGTTGCGGGAACAGGTGCTCCGGGGGCACAACCGCTTATGCGCGCTGCGCCGTGTTTCCGCGGTCGTCAGCCCGATCAGGAATACGACGATCATGAGTGTGACGACACGGCAGGTAACGGATGATGAAGCGGATATCCGCCTTGATCGCTGGTTTCGCCGCCATTATCCGAGCCTGACGCAGGTTGCGATCCAGAAAATGTGCCGTACTGGCCAGATCAGGGTCGATGGGGCACGGGCCGAAGCGGCCACGAGACTACAGCCCGGCCAGTCGGTGCGGATTCCGCCGCTGAAAGTGCCCTCCGCTGCCGAGCAGGAGGGGGAAGGGCCACGCGCCCTCGATCCGATCCAGCAGAAGGAACTGGAGTCCTGGATTCTATATAAGGACGACCATCTGATTGTCCTGAACAAGCCCTCCGGCCTGCCCAGTCAGGGTGGCCCCGGCATTACCCGCCATCTGGATGGTTTGCTCGACGGGCTGCGTTTCGGGCGAGATGACCGGCCGCGTCTGGTGCATCGGCTGGATCGTGACACGTCTGGTGTCATCGTCATTGCCCGTTCCCCCGGCGTGGCGGCCAAGCTCGCGGCTTTGTTCCGCACGCGCGAGACGGAGAAGGTCTATTGGGCCGTGGTGGCAGGCCGCCCGGTGCCGGTAGAGGGGCGTATCGACCGTCCTTTGCTGCGCCAGAACGACCGCAACGAGCCGGTTGTGCTGGCCGATCGCAAAGACCGCGACAAGGTAACGGCGATCACCGATTACCGCACGCTTGACCATGCCGCCCGGAAACTGGCCTGGCTGGAGTTGCGTCCTTTGACGGGGAGGATGCATCAACTGCGTGTGCATTGCGCGGCGATGGATGCGCCTATTCTGGGCGATGAGCGCTATGGCAGCTGGCGTAACACCGATGAGCGCGGGGTTCGCAACACCGCGCTGGTGGAAGGACTGTCCCGCCGGCTGCACCTGCATGCGCGGCGGTTGAGCCTGCCGCATCCGGCGGGTGGCATGCTCTCGGTGGAGGCCGATCTGTCGCCGCATATGGCGGAGACATTCGAAACACTGGGCTTTACCGCACCGAAAGCCAGAGAGGGCCGGCTACGGTGACCGGGCCGGGCGTGAGCATGGTGCCGCCCGGAGAATCGAAGCCTCCGCTCCGGCGTCGGGTGCTGAGACGGCTGCTTTATGCCGGGATTGCGGTCTCCGGTCTGGTCGTCCTGTCCATCGTGGCGGCAGGTGCGGTCTGGTTGATGCTCGATCAGGCCGTGATCCGTCATCGGATAGAGGCCAGCCTTTACAAGGTATCCGGACATCCCGCCCATATCGAAGGACCGCTTGGCCTGGCTTTTAATCCCTGGCCTGTCCTGTTTGTCAGAGAGGTGTCGCTGGCCCAGCCGGAGGAGCCGTCAGGCGCCGCCCTCCGGCATGACTGGCCCGATCCATGGTTTCTGAGGGCGCAGGACATCACAGCCGGGATAGCGTTATGGCCTCTGCTGCATGGCCATATCACGGTTTCCAGCCTTTCTCTGGCAAGGCTTGATATCCGCATGACCCGCAATCATGCGGGTGAAGAGAACTGGATTATCAAGCGGATCAAGGCCCCCTCCGCTTCTGCCGCGCCGCCACCCGTGTCAGCCGCTGGAGAGGCGGTTGCACCTCGCCCGAAGCGGGCTGTGCCGCCTGTTCGCGTGCTCAGAATCGGTGAAGCCAGCGTGGTTTATCATGACCTGCGCAATGGCAGCGTCTGGGCAGCTGAGAAGCTCAGGCTCCATGCCACTGACCAACAGGGCACGATAGCACTCATGCTGTCCGGTCTGGTGCAGGGTATCCCCATGCGTGCCTTGGTGGAAGGCGGATCAGTGGATGCCCTGCTTGACCCCGATGAGCAGCATAGCTGGCCGCTACAGATCAATGCGCAGCTTCTCCCGACTCTTCATGGCAGGCTGGACAGGAATAATCCTCATCTATCCGTGAGCGGGGTGGTTGATCACCCGCGTCACGGTCGCGGCTTTCATCTGATGGTCGTGTCTCGGGTTCTGGATGGGGCACGTTTGCTGCCATTGAGGCAGGCTATTCCCGCGCTTGACCAGCTGGTTGGGAAAAACGTCCCGCCCCCGGAAATCTGGTCGGCAATTGCCGCTCTGCATGATGTCAGTCTGACATTCCGGCTTGATGATGATGCTACGGTGCAACAGGGCCTGTCACCGGTTTTCTCCGTCGTCAGACTCCATGTGGGGGACGTGCTGCCGGGGCATTGGGCGCGGCTGCAGAGGCTGGATGCGGACTGGCCGGGGGCCGAGGCCGCACTGCGTTTCTCGGCGCAGGGTCTGTACCGGAATGCCACGCTGTCCTTATCGGGGCAGGTGGGGCAGGTTCAGGCACTCTCCTCCTCTTTGCTGGCCGGGCATGGGATAGAGGGTGAGTCGGTTCCAGTGAGGCTGTCGCTGCGTGCCGCCTCCCCTGAGAAGCCTGCGATAGTGGGTGATCTGGATTTTCTGGGCGATGTGGTCGCGCATCCCGGCTGGCAGGGGACGTCTTTCTCCGTGACCGCTCGTGTGCCGGATGTCTCCCTGCTGGCCAGGCTGACCCGAACGGCGTTGCCGGAAATTGGCCCGGTTGGTTTCCGGGGACATGTGACGGCGGAGGCGGGGGCATGGCGGCTGGAGGATGCCAGCCTGACCAGTGCTGCCGGAGATATCTCGGGTGCGGCCACATGGTCTGCCCCCGCACACGGGGCAGAAGGCAAAACCAGTGGTTCAGGCCCGGTGCTGGGGGCGAAACTGCATTCCGCGCGTCTGGATGTAGACAGGCTGCGCCAGCCTTTTCCCGCCATTCCATCCATTCAGCCGGAGGGAGAGCCCGTCCGCGTTGATCGGCCTGCCATACTGCCTTCTGCGCCCGTCTCTGCCCCTTCTGTACCCCCTTCTATATCCTCTGGGGTTGCTCCATCGCGGGCATCTGAGCCGCCTTCACCGTTTTTCCCTGTCTGGCTGAAGCAGTGGGGAGGGCAGATCGACTGGGATGTGGAGATGCTTCATGCAGGTGGCATGGACTGGAGCAAAGCCACAATCGGCCTGAGTCTTGGTACCGCAGGAATCCGTGTTCAGCCGCTGCATATGCAGGCGCCGGGCCAGCGCGGCCCGGTCTCGGCTATGCTGGACTGGAGACGGGATGGCACGCTTTCTGCGGCGCTGGATGCGGGTGCGCTCCCGCTTGAGGCACTTGTGGCCCTGATGAAACAGCCTGGTATGGCCCGCGGAGATATCGGGATTGATGCCGCTGTGCAGGCGCATATGCAGCAGGCAGGCTGGCCTCATGATCTCACTGGCCATGCCAGTCTCTGGTCGGTGGGCAGCGTGGTCAGTGGGACTGCGATTGATCCGGTGCTGTCCCGATTGGTCAGGCAGGCTGGTCTGCCATTGCATCCCCGTCTGGGTGCTGATGCGGGCATTGCCTGCTTTGCCGCCCGTGCCGAGGCACGGGATGGAATCGCCGTGCTGAGGGCATTCGCCCTGGAAACCGATCCGCTGCGTCTGTCTGCTGCGGGGTATGTGGATCTTCGTGACCAGACATTGAAACTGTTTCTGCATCCTCTGCTGCGCTCGGGGGGAAGCGGGCTGCTGTTGCCGCTGATACTGGAGGGGCCGTTTGATCGGCCCTCTGCAAAAATGCGCGGGTCAGATACGGCGGCGATCAAGGCGGCAATTCAGACATCCCTGACGGCGCTGGGTGTTCCCGCGTTGGCTGGAGCCGCGGATGCGGGGTCGGAGATCATGAACCGTGCCGATCAGGGCGATTGCGCGCCGGCACTGGCTGCGGCACGGGGGCAGCATGCCGGTCCTCCGGCGCCAATCCCTTCTCAGGGTGGAAAAGGAAAATTATCGGTGCAGGATCTGCTGAAAGGGCTGCTGCGGTGAAGCGTTTCTGGAAAGAAGCAGCGGTGGTTCAGGAAGCGGCGGGGCTGGCGGTGACCCTTGATGGCCGCCCGATGCGGTTGCCGGGCGGTGTCTCGCTTCGTTTCGCCAATCGGGCTTTGGCAGAGGCGATTGCCGTGGAATGGGGGCAGGCGGGTGCACCGGGGGAGCCGTTCAGCTTCGACATGGTGCCGATGACCCGTCTGGCAGGAACCGCGCAGGAGCGTGTGGCGGTTGATCCGGCAGCGTCGGTGGAGGCGCTGGTCTCTTATGGCGGCAGTGATCTGCTTTGTTACCGTGCCGATGGGCCGGAGGAATTGACAACCCGGCAGGAACGGCTTTGGCAGCCTCTGCTCGACTGGGCAGAGCAGCGCTATGGTGCGCGCCTGCATGTGACGACGGGGATTATCCATGTGTCCCAGCCAGAGGCATCGCTGATGGCATTGCGAGCCGCTCTGACGGCTTTGGCCCCGGCTGCTCTGGCAGCGCTCGGGATTGTGGTCCCGGCTCTGGGCAGTCTCGTCATCGGCCTCGCCCTGGCGGAGGGGCGGCTTGATCCGCCGGAGGCACTCGAAATAGCATTGCTGGATGACCTCTATCAGGAAGAGAAATGGGGTGCGGATGCCGAGGCCGCCAAACGCCGCACCCATCTCGCCGCGGATGTTGAAACCGCGATCCGCTTCCTGCGCTTGAGCGCAGGTGCGGTATAGCACGATGGAGAAATGGCACAGTGAGCGCAAAGCATGTGCTGATCTCCGGTGTGGTGCAGGGTGTCGGCTATCGTGCGTGGCTGCGATCCCGTGCGGAGGCGCTTGGTCTGTCGGGATGGGTCCGCAATCGCCTTGATGGCCGGGTAGAGGCCCTGATTGCCGGGGATATCGCGGCGGTCGAGGAACTGATTCGTGCTTGCCGCACCGGCCCGTCTGCCGCAAGGGTGGATAGGATCGAGGAACATCTCGATACTGACCCCATCACACCGGGTTTTGAGCAGTATCCGACTGTCTGATGAAAAGTCTCTTTTATTCCGGAGGCGCGATGTCGCCCGCTGAGCATGCTCCAAAGCATTCTGTGCCGCTGTTTCGAGACGGGCTTATCGGGCGTCGCCAGATACTGGGCGGTATCCTGGCCTCTCTGGCCGGTGCCGTCGTTGTACCGGCCCGGGCGGAGGAAAGTGATGATGCATTGCTGGCCCGGATTGCAGCCTATCTGAATGGTATTCATACGCTGCGGGCGCGTTTCCGTCAGACGGCGCCGGATGGGCAGGTGACGCAGGGAACGGTCTGGCTGGAACGCCCGGGGCATATCCGGTTCCAGTATGATCCGCCGACACCGCTTCTGCTGGTGGCCACGAATGGGGAGGTGATTTTTCAGGATTTTCAGGTGCATCAGGTCAGCCGTATTCCACTGGACCGCACCCCGCTGAGCATTTTGCTATCAGACCATATTGATTTTAACGGCGCCGCTGCCGTGCGGGAAATTTCGCGTACGCCCGGCGTGATTCAGCTTTCCGTGGTACGACGGACCGATCCGGGGGCCGGGCTGCTGGCAATCGTCTTTTCCGCTGATCCGCTCAAGCTGATCCAGTGGACCGTGGTTGATCCCCAGCACAAGATTACCAGAGTGGAATTGTCCAATATCCAGACGGGGATTCCCGTCGATCCGACCCTGTTCAGCCCGACCCTCATCAAGCCGCCGGGTTAGACTTGATAGGGGCCGCCGCCGAATACAGATGGCCAGCTTGTTCTGAGTGCGGCATCAAGGCTGCCCATATCCGCCTGAACTCCGAGATCGGCGAGGCTGGTAACGCCATGCTCGCTGATCCCGCAGGGAACGATGCCGGTGAAATGCTCCAGATCCGGCGCGACATTGATGGCGATGCCGTGCCATGAGACCCAGCGTGTGATGCGCACACCGATTGCGGCGATCTTGTCCTCTCTCTGGCCGCGTTGCACCCAGATACCAACCCTGCCGGCGCGTCTTTCCCCGAGGATGCCGAATCTGGCCAGCGTGATGATGATCCAATCCTCCAGCGCGGCGATATAGGCCCGCAGATCGCGGGCCGGGACGAAGCCGTGCGGGTGGTTGAGGTCCAGCATCACATAGGCGATCCGCTGTCCGGGGCCGTGATAGGTCCACTGTCCCCCGCGCCCTGCCTCGAAAGTAGGGAAGCGGGTGGCATCACGCAAATCTTCGATTTTGGCCGATGTTCCGGCAGTGTAGAGCGGCGGATGTTCGACCAGCCAGACCAGACTGCGTGCTTCCCCCCGCTGGATGGCCTCGGCGCGGGTGCGCATGGCGGTCAGGGCTTCCTCGTAAGGGGTAAAGCCCGGTGTCACGCACCACTCCACAGTATCTGATTGTGGGGAAACGGCGGAAAGATTTTCGCCGGATGATGAAAAGAGTCGGGGATCAGACATTGAAGTGCTCACGGGCATCAGTTATACCCCCGCCGCTGCATGACGAAACAGTTTCTTCGTCGGTGGCCGATGCGGTCGTGGCGGAATGGTAGACGCGCAAGCTTGAGGTGCTTGTGGGGGAAACCCCGTGGAAGTTCGAGTCTTCTCGACCGCACCATTCAAAACCGGGCAATGGCCCGGTTTTTGTTTGTTGAGCCTTTGCGTTGAAGAAGTGGTCGGGCATCTTTTGGTGCTGCTGCGCGGGTTTGCTATATCCGTCAGCCACATGCCGTGCCGGAGTCTCCATGCGTTCCCGTTTCTTTTTGCGCGTGCTTCTGGCCGTGATTTTTCTGGCCGCCACGGATTCATTTTTTCCGGCCTGCGCAGGGGATGGGATGACTGCCCATGTGCCGCTTTTTGCGCTGCGGCCAGACCATTTGCCCATGATCGCCAGCGTCTCCGTCGGGGGAGGGCCGTCCTCACCGGTCTCGCTTGATACAGGCTCGGCCGGTCTTTACGTGCCTGAGCGGGATATCGGCCCCGGCACCGTTGCGACGGGGGAGGTCGTTCATCAGGGCTATGCTGACGGCACGAGGCTGGAGGGATATGTGGCCCTCGCCACGGTTCGTTTTACGAATGCGGATCGCACGCTTTCCACTCCGGCCCCGATCAGGGTGGGGGTCATTACCCGTGTTTATTGTGCACAGGACAGACCGAACTGCCCCGGCTCCATCGATAAGCCGGGGGTAATGGGTATCAGCCTGGCCACACGACGTCATGTGGTCAGCCCGTTGGCACAAATGGGGCCTTACTCCACCGGGTATATTATCGATTCCAGACTCGGGCATAACCCGGTCCTGACCGTAGGGCTGACGGAGAATAATATACGCGGCTTCACCTTCGCCCCCCTTCGCTCGTTTCAGAGCGGGCCCGATCACCTTCCTTCGTGGGACGGAGAATCTGTCTCGGCATGTTTCGCGATTGATGGCATCAGGGTGGGGTGTCAGGAAACCGTTTTTGACTCCGGCAGTACAGTGACTCTTTTCAGCCCCGGTTCAAGCGATATTCCCTTGACCCGGCATCATCGTCTGCCGCCGGATCATGTCTTTGTTCTCGACGTGCCGGATGTGTTGCATTTCGCAGTGCGTACTGACCGCACTACGGTCATCGTCCCCAAAGATGTTGAGCACGCGAATAGTGGAACGCTGCTGTATCGTTATTTTGCTGTTGCATTCGATTCCCTACGTGGGCGGGTGGGCTTCTTCGGACATCAGGAGAACCGCTGATTGCTTGTCGCGGAAGGATGTTGCGTCGAAGGGCAGCTGATGAGAGGTATTTTAATGCAACCCTCTTCCATCAGACACACTTCATAAGGTTGTGCCTTATCCTTGCCCTCTTTTTGGGGCATGTGGAAGCTGTCACGAACGCAGCGTGAAATGCGTCTATAAAGAAGGGACATGCCATGAATAAACCGTTGCGCAAGGCGGTTTTACCGGTGGCCGGATTAGGCACCCGGTTTTTGCCCGCCACAAAGGCAACGGCGAAGGAAATGCTGCCCGTTGTCGACAAACCGCTGATTCAATATGCGGTGGACGAGGCGAGGGCCGCCGGGATCGAGCAGTTCTGCATGGTCACCGGCCGTGGCAAGACAGCCATCGTTGAGCATTTCGATGTCGCATATGAGCTTGAGTCTACATTGCGGGAGCGCAACAAGGATGATGCGCTGAAATTGCTGGAAGATACCCAGCTTCTGCCCGGCTCCATCGTCACGGTGCGCCAGCAGGAGCCGTTGGGTCTGGGCCATGCGATCTGGTGTGCGCGTGCCTTCATCGGGGAGGATCCGTTCGCTATCCTTTTGCCCGATGATCTGGTCCTGTCCGAGACGCCCTGCCTGAAGCAGTTGGCCGACGCCTATCAGGAAACCGGCGGTAACGTGGTTGCCGTGGCGGAAGTGCCGAGAGAGCAGACCAACCGCTACGGTATTCTCAAGACTGGCGAGGATGATGGCCGCATGGTCGAGGTGACCGGCCTGGTCGAGAAGCCGAAGCCGGAGGAAGCGCCATCCAACCTCTCCATCATCGGTCGCTATGTGCTGCGCCCGGAGGTAATTGCCGAGCTGGCGCGGATGGAGCGCGGGGCTGGTAATGAGGTGCAATTGACTGATGCTATGGCGCGTCTGATCGGCCGGATGCCGTTCCATGGCCTGCGTTATGAGGGACGCCGTTTCGATTGCGGCGACAAGGCAGGATTCCTGGAAGCACAGATCGCTTTTGCGTTGAAGCGCCCAGACCTTGCGCCGGCAGTCAGGGCGTTCCTGAAAGACTACGTGTAATCTGGATGTTGCCCGGCTGGTCCGCTGATAGGCCAGCCGGTTTTTTCTGCGGTGCTTTCTGATCACGCCTCTGGACGATCATGCGTTCATGGCGAAGAATTACCGGCCTACACAGCCAGCAGATACGGTGTCCTGTCACACAGCGTGCTGCACCGTATCAGGGAGAATGAGCGGACCATGGCCTTTACGCACCAATTCGATCCGACCTCTTTGCGTGAATACGATATTCGCGGCATCGTGGGCCGCACGTTGCACCCCGCTGACGCTTTCGCCATCGGGCGGGTCTTCGGAACCATCGTCGCGCGTGCGGGCGGCAGCACGGTGGCGGTCGGCTATGATGGTCGTCTCTCCTCGCCGGAGCTGGAGCCTGCTCTGGTGGAGGGGCTGAAGAAAAGCGGCATGGATGTCATCCGCATCGGTCGTGGTCCGACCCCGATGTTGTATTTCGCAGCGACGACGCTGGAAACCGACGGTGCCATCATGGTGACCGGCAGCCATAATCCGCCGGACTATAACGGCTTCAAGATGATGCTGGGCCGCAAGCCGTTTTTCGGCAAGCAGATTGCCGAACTGGGGGCCATGGCGGCCTGTGGCGATGTGGTCGGAGAAGCCAGCGGCACCGATCGGGCGGAGGATGTGTCCGCCGCCTATGTGGCCCGCCTGATTTCCGATTGGGATGGCGGTGATCACCTGCTGAATGTGGTGTGGGATAACGGCAATGGTGCCGCGGGCGAGGTGCTGCAAAAGCTTGTACCCAGCCTGCCGGGCCATCATGAGATCCTTAATGGCGAGATTGATGGCACCTTCCCGGCCCACCATCCCGACCCCACCGTGCCGAAGAATCTTCAGCAGCTGATCAGTGCGGTTCGCAGCAAGGGGGCCGATCTTGGTATCGCCTTCGATGGGGATGCGGACCGTATCGGCGTGGTGGATGATACCGGTGAGATCCTGTTCGGCGATCAGCTTCTGGTGGTGTTGGCAAGGGATGTGCTGAAGCAGCATCCTGGCGGCACCATCATCGCCGATGTGAAGGCGAGTCAGGTTCTGTTCGACGAGGTGGCCAAGGCTGGCGGCATGCCGCTGATGTGGAAAACAGGCCATTCCCTGATCAAGGCGAAAATGGCGGAAACCGGTGCTCCTCTGGCGGGTGAGATGTCCGGCCATATTTTCTTTGCCGACCGGTGGTATGGGTTTGACGACGCGCTGTATGCCGCTGTGCGTCTGCTGGGTATTATCGCGCGGATGGATGGCAAGTTGTCTGCCGTCCGCAGTGCATTGCCACAGGTGATCAACACGCCGGAGCTGCGCTTCAACTGCGACGATACCCGCAAATTCGGCGTGATCGAGGAAGTCGCTGCCCGTCTGCGTCAGGACGGCGCCAATGTCGCGGAAACCGATGGTGTGCGGGTGCTGACGGAGGATGGCTGGTGGCTGCTGCGTGCCTCCAACACCCAGGCAGTGCTGGTGGCGCGTGCAGAGGCAACCAGCGAGGATGGGCTGGAACGGCTGAAGGCCGCTCTTGTTTCCCAGCTTGAGCAGAGCGGACTCGCGGCACCGGATTTTTCCGGTGAGAATGCCGGTCATTGAGTTGAACACAGGCCGGGCTGCATGATGAGCAGAGCGTTTTCCTCCTATCTGGAGCCTGGCCAGTATGTCCGTCATCCGCAGCAGCCTGATTGGGGGCTGGGGCAGGTCCAGTCCGCCATTGGGGAGCGGGTGACGGTGCATTTCGAACATGCGGGCAAAGTGCTGATCAATGCCCGCATCATCTCGCTTCTGGTGGTGGATGACCCTTCCGCCGCATCATGACAGAGCATCTTTGTGACAGGCTTCTCTTGACGCTTGTATGGGGACGGTCGATCTAGAGAGGGTGATGAACACTGCATCGCCCATCCAGCGCCGGACCATGCTGCCATGATCGATCCGTTCGGACGCGCTATTACCTATCTGCGGGTTTCCGTTACCGACCGCTGTGACCTGCGCTGTACCTATTGCATGGCAGAGGACATGACCTTCCTCCCCAAGCGGGATGTGCTGACGCTGGAGGAGCTGGACCGGCTGTGCCGTGTGTTCATTGAACTCGGGGTGCGGAAACTGCGGCTGACCGGGGGGGAACCTCTGGTGCGTCGGGATGTCATGCAGTTGATTTCCCGCCTCGGCCAGCATCTGGAGCATCGTGGCGGGCAGGGGCTGGAGGAGCTGACCCTGACCACCAACGGGACACAGCTGGCCCGTCATGCGGAGGCTCTGGCGGCGGCGGGGATGCGGCGTATCAATGTCAGCCTTGATACGCTCGACCCGGAGATCTTCCGCTCGATTACAAGGCGGGGACAGCTGGAAACGGTGCTGGACGGGATTTTCGCTGCTCGGGCTGCGGGTCTCGCAGTGAAGATCAACGCGGTCGCGCTCAAGGGTCTGAACGATCATGAATTCGACCGCATGCTGGGATGGTGCGGTGAGCATGGCTTCGATCTCTGCCTGATCGAAACCATGCCGATGGGCGAAATCGACGAGGATCGCACCGATCGCTATCTGCCGCTTTCTCTGCTACGCGCCCGGCTGCGGGAGCATTGGACGCTTCAGGAAACCGATTATCGCACCGGTGGCCCGGCCCGATATTTCACGGTACGGGAAACCGGGCGTAGAATCGGCTTTATTACGCCGATGACCCATAATTTCTGCGAAAGCTGCAATCGGGTGCGGCTGACCTGCACCGGTACGCTCTATATGTGCCTTGGTCAGGATGATGCGGCTGATCTGCGCCGTCCCTTGCGGGAGGGGGCGGATGATGCCGCCCTGCGTCAGGCGGTGCAGGAGGCGATCACCCGCAAACCGAAAGGCCATGATTTCATCATTGACCGCCGTACGCATACGCCCTCTGTCGGGCGGCATATGAGTGTGACGGGCGGCTGAAACCGGGGTGTTCAGCCCGGTTCTATCGGGGGTGTGCCGAGAATATCGGCCAGACTGATCTGACCGCTGCCGCGCCGTGCCGGTTTCGGCTGACTGTCGGCGGGTGCCCAGCCGGTCAGCATTGCCAGACGCAGCCTCGCCTGCATATGAGGCTGCCCTTCCTGCGTCAGATGCGACAAAGCGAGCGGAAACAGTGAAGGCGGCGGTATGCTGCGATCACGCAGCCTCACCGCATTGGTCTCCCCGGCGGCGCGCAGATCGCGCAGCAGCGCCATCGGGGTCTTGTAGAGGAGTGTCACCTCATCCTGATCGGCGACAGGCAGGGCAAACCCCGCTCGCTGCAACAGGGCGGCACCGTCCTGCAGGGTGGCGAAAGGGGCGACGCGCGGCGATGCGCCGCCAGTCAGGCTGTCTTCCGAACGGCTCAGTGCCTCCCGCAGCGTATCGAGCGTGCCGAGCACCGGCATGCTGGCCAAAAACAGCCCATCCGGTTTCAGGGCCTGCCTGATCTGCACCAGCGCTCCGGGAAGATCATTTATCCAGTGCAGCGACATGCTCGCGACAATCAGATCGAACGAGGCCGGGGCGAAAGGCAGCCATTCTTCATCTGCCGCGACGCAGGGCGTGCCGGACAGGGACGCCATGGAGGGTGACAGGTCGCAGCTGACGGTATGGATCCCGCGTGCCCGCAACAGAGGGGCGATGCGGCCCCGCCCGCCTATGTCCAGCGCATGGCTGAACGGGCGAGTGACATCGTCCAGCCGGTCCAGCAGACGACCGGCCAGCTCATCCAGTACACCGGCGACTGACGTGATGCCATGCCGTGCGGCCCGATCACGGTGCAGCCGGACGGCATGGCGGTCGAATATAAGGACGTCATCGGACATGGCGCCCAGCATAAGCCGAGTTGGCCGTTCAGGAAACGCTGTCTCAGAATGTTGAAACGGTTCCCTGAATCAGGCCCCCGATAGCTCCAACCGTTGTGCGGGCAATGGCGGAGACCAGATTGAAAACGCTTCTGATCAGACCGGGCTGATCCGGTGCGCGCGTAATCTGTTCCTGAGTCTGGGTCAGCAGATTGCCCCAGCTATCAATATAGCGGTTGAAATCCTCTGGATTGGCCGAGGAGCCATCGAGACCAACGACATGAAGCCCGGTATTATCGGGGATGACCATCAGCAGAAACGGTCCGTTACCCTGCAAATGACCCTCTGTCAGCTTCAGGGCGCTGATGATGCGGGCTGCACGGGCATAGTCATAGGTTCCTGTCAGGAAATCGCAGTCGGTGGCGCGGTCGGCTGGAACCTCCGGCATCTGTATCAGCCAGCGTGTCAGAATCAGGTTGGGGGCTACGACAGAGGCGGCATTGGCGGCCTGGGCCGTCGGCAGGCGGCTGGTAAAAGCCTGGCAGAAGCTGCGGTTACGGTTGAGATCACCTGGTTTCAAAATCACCACTGCGGTCGGCATCGGCACAAGAAAGGTCGAAGGTCCGGCGAGTTGTGTTGCAAAAACCGTATTGGCGGATGTCGGTCGCTCAGCGCTGGAGGGGGATGAGCCGTGGACCCCGTTTGCTCCCGGCGCAGAACAGGCAGCCAGAAAGGTGACCAGCAGAAGAGAGGGAATAGACCTTACATATCGCATTGGTTTTGTGCTCATAAACACATGATAAAAATAATAACGATTTCGTTATAATGTACTTTTTTCAGGATAAAAATCCCTTAAAATAATTTTTAAAATCAACAGGATAGTGCCGTTTTCGAATGTTTTGATCATTCGGTTTGTGCGGTACTATGACGGTGGTCTACGCCTGTCCTTAAATGCCCGGAGAAATGGACGATTGGCAGCGTATTTCCTTCCACGCGGCAGGCCATTCGTCGGTGGCAGACGATGACCGCTTTTATCGCCCAAAACGACGAATCGGAACGATTATTCCTGGAGCGATCGTTCTGACGTGGGCTTCTGTGCGGCATGGACCTGAAAGAGGTCATGGCGGTCAATGTGCGTCGGGTGCGTCATGCCAGAGAGATGACGCAGGAAGAGCTGGCAGACCGTGCTGGCCTGAGTACCCGGTATATTGGCGCGATCGAGCGCGCGGACGTGTCGGTGAGCATCACGGTGTTGGGTCGGATCGCTGAGGCGCTGGGTGTCGAGCCGGGCACATTGCTGACGGCATCACTGTGCCTTGGCTGATTTTTCCATCCATGCCGCGAGAGCGAGCAGGTTTCTGACCGCTATGCCAATCCTGATCCGTTCGGCAGGGTTGCATCTGCTGAACTGGCTGATCCCTCCGACATGCCCGGTCTGTCATGCCGAAACTTCCATGACGGGGCCGGATGGCCTGTCCGGTCTGCTTTGCGCTTCCTGCTTCGCCACGCTGAATTTCATCGTGCCGCCGGTCTGCCAGTGTTGTGGACGTCCGATGGATGCGGCGGAGGGCATTGCACCGGATGGCGTGTGCGAGGTTTGCCGGATCAAACCTCCGCGGTTCCGTCATGCGCGTGCGGCGCTGCTGTATGATGATGGATCACGCCGGATCATTCTGCCGTTCAAGCATGCTGATCGCATGGCGCATGCCTCCTTGCTGGCACGTTGGATGGCGGATTCCGGGGGCGATCTGCTGCGGCAGGCCGACTGGCTGGTACCGGTTCCGCTGCATCCTTCCCGCCTGCGGCAAAGGCGCTACAACCAGTCGGCTCTGTTGTGCCGGGCGCTGTCGCGTCTGACCGGCGTGCCTGTGATGCTGGACGGATTGCAGCGTATTCGCCGCACGCCGAGCCTCGGCACACTGACCGCCAGGCAAAGGCAACAGATGATGCGGGGAGCCATTCAGACACGCGCCGCCAGAAGACAGAAGCTGCGTGCAGCCCGAATCGTCGTCGTGGATGATGTGATGACCAGCGGTGCGACCATTTCTGCCTGTGTCAGGGCGCTCTATGCGGCAGGGGCTGCTTCCGTTGATGTTCTGACTGCGGCGCGGGTGGAGTTGCCGGATGAAATACCCTTGTCAGGACAGGTCAAAACCCCGATGTGATGAAGCCTGTTCCTGTTTCCCCTGATCCAGTCAAGGAAGACAATACCGTTGATCGAAATCTATACGCAGCCTTACTGCCCATATTGCTCGCGTGCGCTTGCCTTGCTGGAGAGGAAGCAGGTGCCTTTCAAGGAAATTCAGGCCCTTCCCGGCTCTCCCGCACGGGCGGAGGCCAGGCAGCGCTCTGGCGGTCGTACCAGCGTGCCACAGATCTTCATAGGGGGGCGCCATATCGGCGGCTGTGATGACATGATGGCGCTGGAAGCGGCCGGAGAGCTGGACCCGTTATTGCAAGCTGCCTGAGGTTGCATAAACTGGTTTTTCATACCCCTGGTCCAGTTTGATGGCTGCCTCTGGGAACCGGGAAGAATGCAGGCGGTGGCCGGGTTACAACGCGGAATGATACATTATAGCGTCCGGTGCCGGCATGGGCACAGCTTCGACGGATGGTTCGCCAGCAGCGGCGCCTTTGACCGTCAGGTTGAGGCTGGTCTGATTGAATGTCCTGTCTGCGGTGATACGCAGGTGGAGCGTGGCCTGATGACGCCTTCCTTGGGTCGTAAAGGCAATACGCTATCCGAACATGCGCCTGTCGCCCTGCCCCCTGATTCAGCCTCTGATGATCCGTTGCAGGCTGTGTCCGTGCCCACGCCTGCAACGGCTTCTGCCGCAGGCGTTCCTGCCCAGTTGCGGGCGGCCTTGCAGGCGCTGCGGGCGCAGGTGGAAAAGCATTGCGACCCGGTGGGGGAGAAATTCGCCGCAGAAGCTCTGCGTATCCATCGTGGCGAGGCAGAGGCACGCGGCATTTACGGTCAGGCCACGGCCGAGGAAGCCGAGATGCTTCAGGATGAAGGTGTTTCCTTTGCCGCCATTCCCTGGGTTCCCCGCTCCGACAGCTGAGCTAACGATCTCTTTGCGCGGCGATGATGTAGTTGATGGACAGATCCCGGCTGATCGTCCAGCACCCCCGCAATGGCTGGAAGCTCAGCCCGGCACTGTCGAGGGGACGCAGACCCGCCTGACGCAGCAGGCCGGTCAGCTTGTGTGGAGCAATGAAGCGCTGCCAGTCATGCGTGCCGACCGGCAGCCAGCGCAGCAGATATTCCGCCCCGAGCTTCGCCACCGCCCATGATCGTGCGGTACGGTTCAGGGTGGAGATGAAGACCCGCCCGCCCGGTTCCAGCAGATCATGCAGCAGTGACAGGAAGGCGGCAGGATCCGGCACATGCTCGATCACTTCCAGCGCGGTGATGGCACGGAAATGCTGCCCCTCGGACAGTAATTCCTCAGCGGTTCCGGCGCGGTAGGACAGGATCAGCCCGGAAGAAAGGGCGGCATGTTCCTGTGCCGCCGCAACGGCTTCCGCCGCGGCATCCAGTCCTAAAACCCTGTAGCCCTGATGGGCCAGCGCTTCGGCGGCGAGGCCTGCGCCACACCCCACATCCAGAATGGTGGCATCCTGCATGGTGGCCCTATCCGGCAGGTGCCTGGTCACCCAGCCGATCCGCGCCGGGTTCATCATATGCAGTGGTCGCATCGGGCCGTACGGATCCCACCAGCGGGAAGCCAGCGCATCGAAGCGGGAGACCTCTTCCTCCGAGACATTCGCTGCCGGAGCATGAGCGGCATGTCTGTCATGCGAATCGACCTCGGCCATCACTCTCTCCTTCGTGCGGGACAGGTTGCCCCCGCTGCGTGTCCTCGTTATGTGTCTGCCCGCGCGCCGGGAGGCAACCCGCCTGTGACGGGATTGCCCTCCGCCGCAGCGGGAAAGGGGCATTCCCACCCGTTGGTCGCTTGTTCCTGGAAGTAACATGGCCCGCATTGTCATGAAATTCGGCGGCACATCCGTCGGTGATCTCGACCGCATCCGCAATGTCGCGCGTCTGGTCAAACGCGAGGTGGATGCCGGGAATGAAGTTTCGGTCGTCGTCTCCGCCATGTCTGGTGTGACCAACCAGCTGGTCGGCTACTGCCAGTCCCTGTCGCCGCTGCATGATGCGCGGGAATACGACACGGTCGTAGCCACCGGGGAGCAGGTCACCACCGGGTTGCTGTCGATCGCGTTGCAGGAGGCAGGGGTGGATGCCCGCTCCTGGCTTGGCTGGCAGTTGCCGATCCGCACCGACAATGCCCATGGCAAGGCCCGTATCGAAAGCATTGAGGGCGGAGAACTGATCAACCGCATGCAGGCCGGTCAGGTGCCGGTCGTGGCGGGCTTTCAGGGGATTGGCCCCGATCACCGTATCACCACGCTCGGCCGTGGCGGCTCCGACACGTCGGCGGTGGCGGTGGCGGCGGCAGTGCGGGCGGATCGCTGCGATATTTATACCGACGTGGATGGGGTCTATACCACCGATCCGCGTATCGTTGCCCGCGCCAGAAAGCTGGATCGTATTTCGTATGAGGAAATGCTGGAGCTGGCTTCTGTCGGCTCCAAGGTGCTGCAAACCCGCAGTGTCGAGCTGGCGATGAAGGAACGGGTACGCGTCAGGGTTCTATCCAGTTTCGCGGATCCTGAAGGCGAGAATGTCGGCACATTGGTAGTGGATGAGGACGAGATCGTGGAAAAGGAAATCGTGTCCGGCATTGCGTATTCGCGGGACGAGGCAAAGATCACTGTCCGGCGTGTGCCGGACCGGCCAGGCGTGGCGGCCCATGTGCTGGGACCGCTGACGGAAGCCAATGTGAATGTGGACATGATCGTCCAGAACGTGGCGGAAGACGGCACCACCGACATGACCTTCACCGTTGGCACTTCAGATCTGCCGCGCGCGCAGGCCGCACTGTCGGCGGCACAGGTGGAGATTGGCTTTGCGGAAATGAGTGCTGATCCGCAGGTGTGCAAAATCAGCGTGGTGGGTGTCGGCATGCGCAGCCATGTCGGCGTGGCAACCACCATGTTCCGCACGCTGGCGGAAAAAGGGATCAACATTCAGGTGATCTCCACCAGCGAGATCAAGGTCAGTGTGCTGATCGCCGAGGAATATGCGGAGCTTGCAGTGCGTGCCCTGCATACTGCGTATGGTCTGGATGCGGCCTGATCGCATGACGGATATCACTCAGGCCAGTAACGCAGCCGCTCTCGATCCTCGCAGTCTGGCTGCCGCCAATGTCAGGCTGGAAGAATTATGGTCCTGCGGGACGGAATTTCTTGGTTCCCGGTACGCCATTCTCGGCGGCGCAATGAGCTGGGTGAGCGAGCGGCACCTTGTCTCCGCCATTTCCAATGCGGGCGGTTTCGGCGTGATCGCTTGCGGCTCCATGATGCCGGATCAGCTTGCGGCGGAGATTGCCGCCACGCAGGCGCTGACCGACCAGCCTTTTGGCGTCAACCTCATTACCATGCATCCGGCGCTGGATGATCTGATCCGCGTGTGTCTGGAGGCGAAAGTCGGCCATATCGTGCTGGCGGGCGGATTGCCGCCGGGCGGCGCCGTGCGAGCGGTCAAGGATGGCGGCGCGAAGCTGATCTGCTTTGCGCCTGCCCTGGTGCTGGCGAAGCGTCTGGTCCGCTCTGGTGCCGATGCGCTGGTGATCGAGGGGGCAGAGGCCGGGGGACATATCGGTCCCGTTTCGCTGACCGTTCTGGCGCAGGAAATTCTGCCTCATCTGCGGGATGTTCCGGTGTTTGTCGCGGGTGGTCTGGGACGGGGTGAAGCGATCCTGTCCTATCTGGAAATGGGGGCCTCTGGAGCACAGCTAGGCACCCGCTTTGCCGCCACGCGTGAAAGCATCGCGCACGATAATTTCAAGCGGGCTTTCTACCGCGCCAATGCCCGTGATGCCCTGCCGAGCGTACAGCTGGATGAGCGCTTCCCGGTCATTCCGGTGCGGGGGCTGATCAATGAAGGTACCCGCCAGTTCATGCGCCATCAGTTGGAAACCCGTGATCGCTTCCTGTCCGGGGAACTGACGCGGGATCAGGCCCAGCTTGAAATCGAGCATTTCTGGGCCGGGGCGCTGCGTCGCGCCGTCATTGATGGCGATGTGGAGCATGGCTCGGTCATGGCCGGGCAGTCTGTCGGTATGGTGACGGGTGAGCAGGCCATTCCCGAGGTCATCGCAGAACTGGTGGAGCAGGCTGTTTCCGCCATCGCGCTGCGCAGCCTGTAATCCAGGCGGGGCTTTTCACCAGATACGGGCTATTCGGCAGCATCTTCTCCTGTGAGAGACTGCCATATGGCTTTCGTTGACCGATCGGTCATGCAACATTGTCTTTCGTGATTCGCGACAGGACGCGGCGATGGACGGGACAGGGCGGCAGTGGATGCGCTGGGCGGAGCCGGGGAGCGACAGCTTCCTGTTCCTCCTGCTGCACGCCCGGCGCCTTTATGGGCCTTTGGGGCCGGGCCTGATATTGCCCCTGATATTGCCATGGTGATGCGCCCTCCTGCCGCACCGCGCCGCCTGCTGGCCCGGTTGCGGGCGCTTATGGCTGGTGATGAAGCACCGTTGGCAGAGCTGGTGCGTCTTGTCGCGTCAGAACTCGTCAGCGAAGTCTGTTCGATTTACGCACTGCGGCCCGGCGAAATTCTGGAACTGGTGGCGACTGAGGGATTGTATCCCGATGCGGTCGGGCGCACCCGGCTGCGGCTGGGCGAAGGCATTGTCGGCATCGTGGCCGCGTCCGGTCACTTGCTCAATCTGCCCGATGCGCAGAATCATCCGGCCTTTGCCTATCGGCCTGAAACGGGGGAGGAGCTTTATGCCTCCCTGCTGGCGGTTCCGGTGCGTCGGGGAGGCCGGGTTCTGGGCGTGCTTGCCGTGCAGAACAGGGCGGTCCGGCGTTACACCGAGGATGAGGTGGAGGTGCTGGAAACCGTCGCCATGGTGCTGGCGGAATTGTTTGCCGCCACCACGCAGGATGGTGCGGAGACGATTTTCACCACGACGGTCCAGCGTCGCTTTGTCGGTACCCGCCTGATGGGGGGAATTGCGGTCGGGCCGGTGATTTTGCACGGCGCCGGGCCTCCGCCGCGTAATCTTCTGGCGTCTGATCCGCAGGCTGAGATGGAACGGCTGATGGCAGCCGCTCGTCGTATGCAAAGCGGCCTTGATGAGCTGATCGAGCAATCCCTGTCCTCGGTCAGTGAGGCGGAAAGTGCTGAAGATGGCGTATCCCTGGATGAAGGCGCTCTTTCCGAGGGTGCGAAAGCGGCCTCGCGGGAGGTACTGGAAGCCTATCGGCTGCTGGCTGCGGATAGCGGCTGGCTGCGCAGGGTGCGGGATGCAGTTGGCAGCGGCCTGACCGCAGAGGCGGCGGTACATCGGGTCAGCGGTGAAATCCGTGAGAAAATGCGCAAGATCGCCGACCCGTATATGCGGGAGCGTCTGGCCGATATGGAGGATCTGGCCCTGCGTCTGCTGGCGGTGCTGGATGGGGCGGAGCATGGCCCGGTACCACCCGGTGCCATTCTGGTGGCACGGCGTCTTGGGCCAGCGGAACTTCTCAACTGGCACGGCAGGGGTATTGCGGGGGTCGCGATTGAGGAAGGCACGACAGGCGGTCATGCCGCGATCATCGCCCGTGCGCTTGGCCTGCCTGCGCTGGGTGATCTGCCCAATCTGATGGATGCGGTGGACGAGGGCGATACGGCCATTGTCGATGCCGAGCAGGGGCTGCTGATCTTCCGGCCCGAGGAGGAAATGCGGATCGCCTATTTGCGGGCAAGGGAGGCATCACAGGCGAAACTGGCGCATTGGGCGGAGCTGCGGGAGCGCCCTTCCCGCAGCAAGGACGGTACGCCGTTCACCCTGATGTTGAATATGGGACTGACGCTGGAGCTGGATCAGCTTGACCTTACCGGCGCTGCTGGTATCGGCCTGTTTCGGACCGAAATCGCGATGCTGGCCCATGGCCGTATGCTGGATGCGCGGGAACAGGCGGAGATTTACGATCGCGTCCTGACACAGGCGGGGGATCGTCCCGTCATGTTCCGTACTCTGGATCTGGGCGGTGACAAGATGCTGGCCGAGTCTGGTGTGTCGGTTGAGGAAAACCCGGCCATGGGCTGGCGCTCCCTGCGTGTCGGGCTGGATCGTCCGGCGGTGATGCGGCGTCAGTTGCGTGCTTTGATTCAGGCGGCTCGCGGGCGGCCTTTATCGGTCATGTTCCCGATGGTGGCGACACTGGCTGAATTCCGCGCCGCGCGAGCCTTGCTGCAAGCCGAAATAGAGCGGGCCGATAGTCCGCCTGCAACGCTGGAAGTCGGTTCCATGCTGGAAGTGCCATCCCTGCTGTGGCAGCTTTCTGATCTTCTGGCAGAGGTCGATTTTCTGTCCATTGGCACCAACGATCTGCTTCAGTTTCTGTTTGCGGCGGATCGCGGTACTCCGGCGCTGGCCGGACGATATGATTTTCTGTCTCCTGCCATGCTTGATCTGCTGGAAGAAGTCAGTATTGCTGCCCATAATACAGGCTGCCGCCTCTCTGTCTGTGGTGAGGCGTCATCACGACCTCTTGAGGTGCTGGTCATGGCAGCGCTGGGTATATCAACATTTTCCATGGCTGCTTCTGCTTTCCCCGCGGTGAAGGAAGCCGTATCGCTGTGTGATCTTCCGGCCTTGCGGCGCGTTCTGATGTCTATTCGCGGGGGAGAGAAGGGGGCATCCTCCTATCGCGAACCTCTGGTTTCATGGTGTCGGGAACAGGGGCTGGATATTTGATTGTTGGTGATATCTGCTCGCGATAATGGGAAAGACCGGGCATGCCCGATATTATGACAGCCTGTTGGCAAGCATCGCGGACTGGGATTAGATGCAGCGCCTGTGGAAGGTGGTCTCTCCGCCATCAGTATCCACGAGGGGATATCCAGGAGAGGCGTCGTTTTACGTGCTGGCTCTACTCTCCCCGTTCCCTCATGCTGGGCCTGATCCGGATGCCAAGTTTTTCAAAGCCGTGCGAGCGATCATATCGGGTATCATCGGGGCTGGCTGTTTCCATGCCTGAGGTCGGAGGCTCTGCGACATGGGTATGAGAGGACCGTCCAGTGGCGCCATAACCGGGAATGCCCAGACTATTGGCGGCGAACTGCGCGCTGTGCGTGAACATCTGGGTTGGGCGCTGGAAGACATAGCGGCTTCACTGCGTATACGGACAGCCTATCTTCTGGCCATTGAGGAAGGCCGGATAGGGGATCTGCCCGGCACCACCTATGCGATGGGCTTCGTGCGCACCTATGCCGCCAGTCTCGGGCTCGATCCTGATGAGACGGTACAGCGCTTCAAGACCGAGGCGGGGGCGGGCCATCATCAGCAGGAGCTTCATTTTCCCGCGCCCGTGCCGGAACGGGGTGTTCCCGCCGGAGCGGTTGTGCTGCTTGGGGCCGTGATCGCTGTCGCAGGTTACATCGGCTGGTACAAACTATCGGCCAATCATCCTGTGCCGGATGCGGTGCAGGAAGTTCCCGAGCATCTCGCGCCGCTGGCCCGCAAAGAGGAAGCAAAGACGCCGGTCGCCAGCCCCCCAGTGGCGTCTGCGACTTCGCAGGCGCAGCCTTCTGCACCGCTCTCGGCGTCCTCTGCGTCTCCTGCCCCGGTGCCTGGCGCAGAGACGCATGCGGCCCAGATACCATCGAACGGACCGGCATCGAATGGACCGGCCGGCGCACAGGCTGAAACGGCTGGTGCATCACCGCCATCCCGCCCGGCTGAGCATCAGGCACCCGGGCACCAGACATCGGAGCGGGCAGCGGATGCTCCCATTATGTCTCCGTCTGCTATGCCCCCTGCTTCATCGCAGCCCTCTCTTGCTGCGGGCCAAACCACCCCATCCCCTGGGCAATCCTCTGGGCCGGACGGGGTAAAGCCTGTCGCGTCGGGGGCGGATAAAACGCTGCATGGCATTGTGCTGAAAGCCAGTGCCGATGCATGGATGCAGGTAAAATCCCAGAATGGCACGATCCTGTTGAACAAGGTTATGCATGCCGGCGAAAGCTGGGCCGTGCCGGAGGCTCAGGCCGGGCAGGGACCGCTTCTGCTGACCACCGGCAATGCCGGGGGCACTCAGATTGTGATGGATGGGCATGATCTGCCTCCTCTGGGTAACAATGGTGCCGTCCGCCGCAACGTGCCGCTGGAAACCGAGGCGCTTCAGAAAGCGGCACCGTCAGCCATACCGGGCCAGTCTCGTTCTTCCGTCAGATCCTCCGGCAGATCCTCTGTTCCTCCTGAACCTGCCCATGATCCATCATCCACTGTGTCTTCTCCGGCACCACAAGGTCAGGATCAGGATAATTCAGCGGATTAGGGGCAGCCATGACGTGGCTTTTGTGGCACAATCCATGGAAGTGACCCATTTTAAGGGGGTGCGTCCACTGGGGCGCCATCCTGTCGTATTGGCGTGAATTGGAGCAGGCTCAATGAGCTATCGTCCCTATCAGCAGATTGAGCGGCGTAAATCCCGGCAGATCCATGTCGGCAAGGTAGCCGTGGGTGGAGATGCGCCCATCAGCGTGCAGACCATGACCAATACGCTGACGACCGATGCGGAAGCGACGATTGCCCAGATTCGCCGTGCCGAACTCGCGGGCGTCGATATCGTCCGGGTCTCCTGCCCCGATCAGGAAAGCACCATTGCGCTGAAGGAAATCGTGCGCGAGGTGAATGTGCCCATCGTGGCGGATATCCATTTCCATTATCGCCGCGCCATTGAGGCGGCCGAAGCCGGTGCAGCCTGTCTGCGTATCAATCCCGGCAATATCGGCAGTGCCGAGCGTGTTCGGGAAGTGGTGAAAGCCGCCCGCGATCATGGCTGCGCCATCCGTATCGGGGTGAATGCCGGTTCGCTGGAGCGGCATCTGCTGGAGAAATACGGCGAACCCAATCCGGATGCGCTGGTGGAAAGCGCGCTGGAACATGCCAAGATTCTTCAGGATCACGATTTCCACGAATTCAAGATCAGCGTGAAAGCCTCTGACGTGTTTCTGGCGGTGGCGGCTTATCAGCAACTGGCCGAAGTCTGTGACCATCCCTTGCATATCGGCATTACCGAGGCCGGTGGCCGCCGTACCGGCACGGTTAAATCCGCCATTGGACTCGGCAATCTGCTCTGGGCGGGCGTGGGCGATACGATGCGTGTCTCTCTCTCCGCCGAGCCGGAGGAAGAGGTGCATGTCGGCTGGGAAATTCTAAAGGGCCTCGGCCTGCGCCATCGTGGCGTGAAGATCATCTCCTGTCCGTCCTGTGCCCGTCAGGGTTTCAACGTGATCGAGACCGTGGCTGCGCTGGAGGAACGTCTGGCGCATATCCAGACGCCGCTGACGCTCTCGATCATTGGTTGTGTGGTCAATGGTCCCGGTGAGGCGCTGATGACGGATATCGGCCTGACCGGCGGCGGCGGTGGCCGCCACATGATCTACAATGCGGGTAAGACCGATCATACCATTGCTGCTGACGGTATGGTCGATCACATCGTCACGCTGGTGGAAGAAAAAGCCGCCCGCATTGTTGAAGAAGAGGCTGCCGCCAAGGCCGCGGCCGAGCAAGCCGCTCAGGAAGCCGCGCTTCAGCACGAAACCGTTTAGTCCGGCTCCGTTCTGTTTCCGGCGCGGGGCGCAGGCTCCGCGCCTTTTTCGTGTCTATCCATCACCCGAGTGTATCGAGACCGCATATGGCCGCCTTGCAACCCCCCAGAGGCACTCATGATCTGATCGGAGAAGATCAGCGTCGTTATCGCCATGTCGTGGAGACCGCCCGCCGGATCGTAGGGCTGTATGGTTTTGACGAATGGGCCACGCCGGTTTTCGAAGATACGAAAGTCTTCAGCCGCACTCTTGGTGAAACGTCTGACGTGGTGACGAAGGAGATGTACACCTTTACCGATCGCGGCGGAGAAGGGCTGACCCTGCGGCCGGAGGGCACGGCGGCTATCTGCCGTGCTCTGGTCACCAATGGCTTGACCCAGTCCCTGCCGCAGAAAGTGTTCTATGCCGGGCCGATGTTCCGCTATGAACGGCCCCAGAAAGGGCGCTATCGCCAGTTTCATCAAATCGGGCTGGAACTGATCGGTGCGGCCGAACCGCTGGCGGATGCGGAGGCGATTGCCTGCGGTTGGCAGATCCTGAACGCGCTGGGCATTGGTGGCAGCGTGGCGCTGGAACTGAACACGCTGGGCGATAAAGCCAGCCGCGATGCCTATCGCGAGGCGCTGGTGGCCTATTTCTCGGCGCATCGGGAGGCTCTGTCGGAAGAGAGCCGCACCCGGCTGGAGCGTAACCCGCTGCGGATTCTGGACAGCAAGAATGAGGGAGACCGTGCGCTGATTGCTGATGCGCCGGTGATTTACGATCATCTGACGGAAGAGGCCGCTACGTTTTATGTCGGGCTGAAGCGCCATCTGACGCAGCTTGGCGTGCCGTTCCGGGAAAATCCGCGCATCGTGCGAGGGCTGGATTACTACAATCATACGGCCTTTGAATTCGTCACGGATGCGCTGGGATCACAGGGCACTGTGCTGGCTGGTGGCCGTTATGACGGTCTGGTGGCGGAGATGGGTGGCCCTGCTACCCCCGCCGTGGGCTGGGCTGCCGGGATCGAGCGTCTGTCCATGCTGCTGGCTGAGCCGCCTGCTGCACCGGCACCGGTGGCAGTGGTGCCGGTGGGTGAGGAAGAAGAAGCGGCGCTGGATGTTGTGCAGAGCTTGCGGGCGGCTGGATTGCGGGCGGAAATGGCCTATCGCGGCAATCTGAAGCGCCGCATGGAACGCGCCAACAAGGCAGGTTCCTGGGCCGCGGTTATCCTCGGCACGGAGGAGCGGGCGCGGGGCGTGGCGCAGGTCAAGGACCTGCGCAGCGGTGAACAGCAGGAAGTGGCGCTGGATGGTCTCGCCACATGGCTGCTGGCGCGTGGGGTGGCATGAGTTTTACAGCAAATCTCGACCGGATTGTTGCGCGGGCCGAGGAGTTGCGGGCTTCCCTGTCCGAAGGGCTGAATGGCGACAGCTTCGCAGCGGCCTCGCGGGAACTGGCGGAGCTGGAGCCGGTTGTGGCCCGGATCGAGGAGCTGTGGGCGGCGGAACGCGGTCTGGCTGAGGCGGAGGCCATGCTGGCCGATCCCGATATGCGGGAACTGGCCGAGAGCGAAGCCGAAATCCTGCGTGAAAAATTGCCGTCCCTGACAAGGGAAATCCGGATCGCCCTGCTGCCGAAGGACGAGGCGGATGAGCGTTCGGCCATTCTGGAAATTCGTCCTGCGGCGGGGGGGGATGAGGCAAGCCTGTTCGCGGCACAGCTTTTTTCCATGTATCAGCGTTATGCGGAAATCCGAGGCTGGCGCTTCGAGATTCTCGAATATGACGATACCGGTCTGGGTGGATTGAAGGGCGGTATGGCGGAAATCACCGGCCGGTCGGTTTTTGCGCGGCTGAAATATGAAAGCGGTGTGCATCGTGTTCAGCGTGTTCCGGCCACGGAATCACAGGGACGTATCCACACCTCCACCGTGACCGTCGCGGTGCTGCCGGAGGCGGAGGATGTGGATGTGCAGGTGGATGAAGGCGATCTGCGCATCGACGTGTATCGTGCATCCGGCGCGGGCGGCCAGCACGTCAATAAAACCGAAAGCGCCGTGCGGATTACCCATCTTCCCTCCGGTATCGTCGTGGCGATGCAGGAGGAAAAGAGCCAGCATAAAAACCGCGCCAAGGCGATGAAGATTCTGAAAGCACGTCTTTATGAACAGCAGCGTGCCGCCCTGCATGCCAGCCGGGCCGCTGATCGCCGTGCCCAGGTGGGAACGGGGGATCGCAGCGAGCGCATCCGCACCTATAATTTTCCGCAGGGGCGCGTGTCGGATCATCGCATCAATCTGACGCTGTACAAGATTGATCGTGTCATGCTCGGCGAGCTTGATGATTTCGTCGATGCCCTGACAGCAGAGGATCAGGCCGCCCGTCTTTCCGCACAGGAATTATGATGACACAGACGCATGCTGCCCAGGCCGCACATATCGAACAGCAGTTCGGCAGTCGTGCTGATGCCTATGTGAGGAGTGATGTGCATGCGAAGGGTGCTGATCTGCATCGTCTGGTCGATGTGCTTGAACCGTACCGGGGCGGTGTGATGCTCGATCTCGGCTGTGGCGGTGGGCATGTTTCCTTTACGGCAGCCCCGTTGATGCAGCATGTGGTGGCGTGTGACCTGTCTCCCCGTATGCTGGAGGCGGCAGGGGCGGAGGCAGCCCGGCGGGGGCTGCATCATATTGAAACAGTGTCCGGCACGGCGGAGGCTTTGCCATTTGCGGATCATCATTTCGATGTCGTGGCCAGCCGTTACAGTGCCCATCACTGGCCCGATTTCGAGGCCGGATTACGGCAGGCCTACAGGGTTCTGAAGCCGGGTGGCCTCGCGGTGTTCATGGATACGGCGGGATTTCCCGATGCTGCGGCCGATACGGTCTTGCAGAGCATTGAATTGCTGCGTGATCCCTCCCATGTCCGTAATCGCACTTTGGGCGAATGGGTGGCGGGGCTGGAAAGGGCCGGTTTCCTGATTGAGGAAGCACGCAGCGACACTCTGATCATGGATTTTGCAGCATGGTTGGCGCGCATGGCGACGCCGTCTGTGCATGAAGCCTCCATCCGCGCATTACTGATGGGGGTGCCGCAATCCATCCGTGTGCGATTGGGGGTGCAGGATGAAGCCATCTCAAGCTGGGCTGTGCCGCTTGTTTTTCTGACCGCCCACCGGACAGCGTGACACCATGTCCGAGACGATCCGAGGAGCATTGAACCGGGCCGCCTCGGCTCTGGCTGCGGCGGAGGTGGAGTCTCCCCGGGCGGAGGCACGGTTGATGCTGGGGGCGCTGCTCGGGCTGGATGCGACCGGACTGCTGCGCGACAGTGAGCGGGAGGTGACGCTGCCCTTACTCGACGAATGGATCACGCGCAGGGCGAAGCGGGAGCCGCTGGCTTATATTCTGGGCGCGCGGGAGTTCTGGGGTCTGTCTTTTGCGGTGACGCCTGACACGCTGATCCCGCGGCCGGATACGGAAACGCTGATTGAGTATGCGCTGGCGTTGCGTCCTCCGACACAGGGGATGGTGCGGCGTGTGCTTGATCTGGGAACCGGCACGGGATGCCTGCTGCTGGCGGCGTTGCATGAATATCGACAGGCCACGGGTCTGGGTATCGACCGTATGCAGGGGGCTGCGGCGTTGGCCCGTCGCAATGCGGTTTCTCTGGGCATGGCGGATCGGGCAGCATTCTGTGCAGGGGACTGGGCCTTCTGCTGTGCGGACAGGTTTGATCTGGTCCTGTCCAATCCGCCCTATATTCCCGATCGGGATATGGAGGGGTTGATGGCAGATGTTCGTGATTATGAACCTGCCTCCGCCCTTGCTGCCGGGGAAGGCGGTATGGAGGCCTATCGCAGGATCATTCCCTCTTTGCCGGATCTGCTGACACCAGCCGGTGTCGCGATTCTGGAGCTGGGGATCGGGCAGGAGGACGGGGTAGGAGCCTTGGCGGCACCGGCGGGGTTACGCGTTATCGGGTGCCGCGTTGATCTGGGTGGTATTGCCAGAGCGCTGGCGCTTGGCCTTGATACGGTCGGCCTCTCGCAAGAATGACGTGTGGTGAAAAAGTGTCGTCAGGCGGTCTTCCGCAAGGCTGCACGATAGGTTTGCGTGGTATGCATTGACTTGACGGATAAAATTGCCCCAGAACAAGTCTGCGGGCAGCTTCGCAGCGGTCGAGGCGGCAGGATTGGATTGATTGATCCAGCTTTTGCAGACTCTATGATCCGGTGAAGTTCTGGATGAGCCGAAAGGCAGTCATCTGATTCTCCGGGCAACGGTGTGAAAAGTGCTTTTGGCAGCCCGCCCATGAACTGGAATGCAGAAGCGGCCCGGACGGAGGAGCTAGCTCCGTCAGGGCGTATAAAGCGCGGTCGAGCGTCAGAGGACACTGGCTTGCGCAGCCTGGCAAAAGCAAAGCGAACGGGAATCGCGACGGCAAACGCATGAATATGAAACGTATGCGCGGACGGAACCATCGCGGCGGCGGTGGGGGCGGCGGCGGTGGCGGAATGCGCCACCATAATAATGGCAATATTCCGCTGAACCGGAACCATGTTTTCGACAGTAATGGCCCCGATGTCCGCGTACGTGGCACGGCACAGCAGCTGTTCGAGAAATATCTGCAACTGGGTCGCGATGCGACCAGCAGCGGGGACCGTGTGACGGCAGAAGGATATTTCCAGCATGCCGAGCATTATTTCCGCATCATGAATGCGATGCTGCAGGCGCAGCAGCAGAATCAGCAGAATAATGGCGGCCACCATAACGGCAACCAGTCCTATAATGGTCAGAACGGCAATGGCGGAGGCCATTCAGGCTACGGCCAGTATACGTCTTCCCAGCAGCAGGATGGTCAGGAGCGTTCGTTCGATCGTCAAAACGAGCGGTTCGATCGCTCCCGGGATGAAACGTCACAGGGCGAGGGCGGTAACACCGCGCATACTGCACCGGAACGGCAGACTCTGGACCTGTCGGTCCAGCAGCCGGAGACCACGGTGTCTGCCGTTACCGAGACACAGCCCGATGTGCTGCCGGTCGATCAGCATGCCCGTCCGTCTCATCAGAGTGAAGAAGAGTCTGCGGTGGCTCCTCGTCCTCGGGGCCGTCGACCGGGCCGTCCACGCACCCGGCATATCGCGCCGGAAGGCGTGGGTGATCAGCCTGAACTCTCTGCCACCCCCGTGGATGCCGGGGAAGTCTGAGAGCGTTTTTGATCTGTTATGAATCAGCGGAAAAGCTGTCAGCCCAGGCTGGCAGCTTTTTTTTTGTCGCGGTAACAGGCCTCCAAAATCATAAGCGGCCTTATGTTGCGTGATGCGGTTCATCATACAGGGCGCGTGAAACAAGCTCCGCTTCCGCGCCATGGATCAGACCGAGACGCAGGAACAGGTCGATCAGTACCAGATTGACATTGAATTTGAACTCATCCGTCTCGGCGACGATCTCCATGGCGCGTTTGACCGGCATCAGCTCGAACCCGGCGGATTCCCCGTCTCCGGCGTGAGGTATGAAGCTTTCCGGCAGGTCCAGATCGAAGCAGTGCAGCACGTCACGCCGCAGCCCTTCCGGTCGTTCCAACCGGTAGGTCAGCACAGCGACCTTGCGCGCCTGACGCACCAGTGTCTCGGGAATCGAAGCTTCTTCCGCGGCTTCCTTGATCAGGGCATCGAAAGGGGTATGCCCGGCGGGAATACCGCCTGCCGCGAGGTGATCAAGTTTGCCGGGGTCGAGCGGACGGGTGGCACTGCGGCGGGAGACCCATAAATGCAGCCCATCCGGACGATATACCAGCCCGTTCGCATGTACACCTTGCGCCAGCACGCCGAGCATGGGCAGGACTCCGCGATCAAGCTGGAACAGAACCGGCCCGTCAATCGTTTCCCTGATGTCGAAAGGTTCATCCCGCCATAGAAAACCGGTGCTTCGATGGAGTGCCTTTTCCAGCAGTGCAGGCAGGTCCGGGTTGTCACCGCTCAGTGTCACCCCATCTTTGTCGAGCTGCAGAGCATGGGTGGGTAATTCTTGCTGTGCTTTCTTTAATGCAGGCAGCAGATGGGGGGACACCCATCCGATCTGCCGTTCTCCCAGCCTGAAGGGTAGAAAATGGCCCGGCAGTATAAGAGAGCGACAGGCGGCGACAGGGCGTAAAAAGGGACTCATGAACGGCGCTCTGCTGCTGACATGTGTTTCTGATGGATGGAGGCGCGGGGCAGGGTATGTCAATGACCGGGTTGGCAGGATCGGGCTGCCAGGCCGCGCTATGAGACTTTAAACAAGGGAAGGAGCAGGACCATTTCCACGATACCGAGAGCGCCGGCATCTGCTCAGGATTCTGTACCGCCGGCCGGGCAGTTACCGCCGCCACGCAATGTCTGGGCGACGATCCGCTCGTTGCTGCCCTTTCTTTGGCCGAAAGATAATCTCGCGGCCCGGATGCAGCTGGTTGCGGCAATGGCGGCTCTGATCCTGTCGAAAGTGGCAATGGTGTATGTGCCGGTCGTCTACAGTCAGGCGGTGGACGCGCTCACACCGCACGGACCGCAGGGGCTGATTTATCTGCCTCTGGCTCTGGTAGCGGGTTATACGCTGCTGCGGGTGACAGGGGCTTTGTTCGGGGAGCTTCGTGACGCGCTGTTCGCGCAGACACAGGCGCAGGCCTCCCGCATGCTGGGGCTGGAGACGTTTCGCCATCTGCATACCCTGTCGATGCGGTTCCACCTGGACCGGCAAACCGGCGGGTTGGGTCGCAACATCTCCCGCGGGGTGACGGCGGTCGAGCAGGTGTTGCGTTTCGCGGTGTTCAACATCCTGCCGACACTGATCGAAATCCTGCTGGTGATCGGGATTTTGTGGGTGCTGTTCGACTGGCGTTTCGCGCTGGTCGCCTTCGCGGCAGTGGGGATCTACATCCTGTTCACGGTCGGCTTCGCCAGTTGGCGCATCCGTTTCCGGCGCACAATGAACGATATGGACACGGAAACGCAGAACCGTACCGTGGACAGCCTGCTGAATTTCGAAACAGTCAAATATTTCGGCAATGAGGCGCTGGAAGCGGAGCGTGTGGATGAAAGTCTGCGCCGTTATGCCCGCTCCATGGTGAAAACGCAGATTTCCTTGAACCTGCTCAATATTGGACAGGCGGTGATCATTTCCATTGGGCTGGGGGCCATCATGCTGATGGCAGCGCAGGGCGTGGTGGAAGGGCGTTACTCGGTGGGCCGCTTCGTGCTGGTCAACACCTATCTGATGCAGCTTTATCTGCCGCTGAACTTTCTGGGCTTCGTCTACAACACCATCCGTCAGGGGCTGGTGGATATGGAGCAGATGTTCCGCCTGATGGAGGTGGAGCAGGAGGTCAAGGACCGTCCCGGCGCGCTCACCCTTCCAGCCACGCTCGACGGAGGTGCGCCAGCCTCACTGGTGTTTGATGATGTCTGGTTCGGCTATCATGAGGAGCGCCCGATTTTGCGCGGTGTTTCCTTTGCGGTGCCGCCAGGGGGGACGCTGGCGATTGTCGGGCCGACCGGAGCCGGCAAATCGACCATCAGTCGGTTGCTGTTCCGTTTCTATGATCCGGGACAGGGCAGGGTGATGATTGATGGACATGACATTCGCGATCTTACCCAGCAAAGCCTGAGAGCCGCCATCGGCGTGGTGCCGCAGGATACGGTGCTGTTCAACGACACGATTCGCTACAACATCGCTTATGGCCGCCCTGGTGCGTCGCAGGCAGAGATCGAGCATGCTGCACGGCTGGCGCAGGTGCATGACTTCGTGCTGCGCCTGCCGGAAGGCTATGATACCAGAGTTGGAGAACGTGGTCTGAAGCTCTCCGGAGGAGAAAAGCAGCGTGTCGCCATTGCCCGTACGATCCTCAAGAATCCCCGTATCCTGATTCTGGATGAGGCGACCAGTGCACTCGATACCCGCACAGAGCAGGAGATCGGTGCGGCTCTGCGGGCTGTTTCACAGGCGCGGACGACACTGATCATTGCCCATCGTCTTTCCACGGTGGTCGATGCGGATAGCATCATCGTGCTGTCGGAGGGGACAGTGATCGAGCAGGGAACCCATGCCGAGCTGCTGGCAAAAGCTGGTGTCTACGCGCATATGTGGGACGCCCAGCAGGAACAGCCTGCCGATCTGGTCCCGGTTTGAACCTGAAGCCGCTTCGGCCGATAAGAAGCGCCATTATGAACGAGGAACGCATCATGGCTACAGAGCAAACACAGCATGAGCACGACGCACAGGATGACATGCTGCCGCAGGATCTGAGCCATGCGGGTGCGGTGGTCGATCAGGCCATTGCCTTCATGACCGACAAGCAGCTCAATTCGCTGTCGATTGCATCGGCCTTGCTGAGCGGCTCCCTGTCGATGCTTGGCCGTTCCCTGGATGATTCCAGCGTGATTGCGGTGCTTGAGAATGCTATTGCCAGCGTCCGTTCCGGTGAGTTGAAGCGTCTGCGGGAGGCAGCGGCCAATTCTTCCGGCCGTGCCTGATCATCGAGTCGTCTGGGTGCAAAGGTCCGGCACTGTGTGAGACTGATGGCTGCCCGGCGCTTTTAAGGGGCGCCCCGATGACAGTTTGCTTGACGCAGAGGCTTCGCTTCGCCATAAGGCGCCTTCCGAAAGAACCTGGTCGGCGCAAGCTGACCCTTTCCGCATGGGATTTGATCATGTCGCGTCGCTGCCAGATCACGGGCAAAGGCGTGCTGACCGGCAATAATGTCAGCCACGCCAACAACAAGACCCGTCGTCGTTTTCTGCCGAATCTGCAGGTCGCTGGCCTGCTGTCCGACACGCTGGGTACCTCCGTCCGCCTTCGTCTCTCCACCCGTGCGATCCGCACCGTGGAAAAGAACGGCGGCATTGATGCCTTCCTGCTGGGCACCCCGGACCGCCAGCTGCCGACCGAGGCTCTGGAACTGAAGCGTCGTATCACGCGCGCTCAGGCCAAGAAGGCTGAGGTTGCCGCCTGACCTATTCAGGATGGTTAGGCTGACTGCATAAAAAACCGCCGCGGCATTTGCCCGGCGGTTTTTTAATGTCTTGAGCATGATGTCTGGCAAAGGCGAAATTGGCTCGCGGCCTGCTCTTGAATTGGCAATCAGCAATAGAAAGTTTATTCTTTTAAGAGAGCGCCTTTATTTTTCAGACGCAGGAATTTTACAGATGGTTGCGATCACAGGCTCATCCACCGTGTTGTCTGCCTATGGTCAGGCTGTCGCCAATGTTCTGGATAATAGCGGCGTAACCACAGCCTATGTTTATCCGACCATCCTTCAGGATGGGACGCTCTCTGTTATATCCGCGACTCCCATTATCGACCTGACATCTGCGACACCTTACGGATATGCGGATTGCTCCAGCTGGGTTCATTATGTCATGAACACTCTGGCGCCGGTACAGGATGCCTATGTGCAGGCGCTGAGAAATGCTCCGCTCTATAATCAGACGGTAACAGCCTATGGTGGTCAAACAGTCGTACTGAACGGCTCATTCCAGCCATGGGCGCAGGCCAATGTTCTGCAGGATGCCTTCGCTTCGGCCAGTGCGGGCACAAACGGGCTTCAGACAATTGACGTCAATAATGCCTCGGTTGGTTTGACGGCATTACAGGCGGGGGATCTGATTGCTTATTCCACCGGAATCTATACCGACCCTGATGCTGCCAACGCATCGACCAATCCGGAACTGAACGCAACGGGCGATACCGGGCATGTCATGGTGGTCAGGGATATGCCGACGACCGTGCCTATTTCCTCATTGCCTTCTGACCAGCAAACAGCCCTTGCCGCTGCCGGCGTAGTGACGGTGTATGCCGTTAATGTGATTGATAGCAGCGATGTTCCACATGCCAATGATTCCCGCCCGGAAAACAGCGGCAATCACTATGTGCAGCGGGTTCAGGACGGTATTCTCCCCGCTGCTGCTTTTATCCGTGCTGGTGGCATCGGCATGGGAACGCTGTATTTCGGTGCAACTGCCAGCGGACAGATGACTCATCTGATGTTCCGTGATGATTTTGGATGGCATCCAACCAGCAGTGCTCCGTCTGCATTGAAACTCTCTGCCGCGCGTCTCACCGGCAATGCCGATCTGGATGTGATTCTGGCCAATCTGCGGAGTGCGGGGGTGACGGTCGCGGATAACCGCCTGACCGTCACGGTTGACCCCAACGCGGCCACGACGATTGCAGGTAATACCTATGCCATGACCACCAGTCTGACGGGATCCGCCGGGTTGCTGGTGCAGGGTGGCGGGACGCTGACGCTGAATGGTAACAGTACCTATAGCGGTGGCACTGTGCTGAATGGGGTGACGCTGAATGTCACCACGGCAACCGGTGCGGGCACCGGGGGTATTTCTACCCGGGCCGGCAGCAGCAACACAATCTGGCTGCATAGCGGGAAGGAAGCCATTACCGCCAATGGTGCCGACACCATTCATGCTGGTGCCGCTGAAGTCGCGTTGAATGGCACTGGTACATTTCTGTTCATGGGAGGAAGTGGAGCCTCGACGGTTTCCGGTGGTTCAGGTGCGTCCACCCTGCTCGGTGGTAGTGGCGGAGGTGTTTATAGTGCTGCTGCATCAGGTATTGTTGCGGCGAGCGGCAATACGACTTTGGTGGGCGCGGGCCATAACAGTCTGCTGTTCGGCGGAGAGTCCGGCACTGTCATGTTCGGTTCCGGCACGGACACGCTCGTTGGCGGATCAGGGCAGGGTGTGCTGGTCAGTACCGGTGGCAATGCGATTGTAACCGGCAGCGGGCAGTCCAGCGTGTTTGGCGGACAGTCCGGTCAGGATACGGTGGTGGCGGCTCAGGGAAGCAACACTGTCATTGCCGGGGCCGGGAATATGGCGCTGGTTGGTGGAGGCAACACAACCTTGTGGGGTGGTTCCGGTAACACAGAACTCTGGACGGGCGCCGGGTCGATGCAGGCTGCGTTGGGCAGCGGACAGAATGCGATCTTTTTCGGCAGTGGCGCGGCCACTATTTTCGCCGGGACCGGTCAGGACGTGTTTCAGGTGACCAAGGGACAGACTGGCGGCAACACCCAGATCTACGGCTTCAATGCGGCAGCCGATACGCTCCGGCTCAGCGGTTATGCGGCAGGCGATGTTTCCGTGGCTGTGCAGGGCGGAAGTAGCGTGATGGCGCTGGCAGGTGGTGCGACAGTCACTTTTGTCGGCGTGACCGGGCTGAACTGGCAATCTTCCTGAGCAGCCGGAAGGCTGCGAGGCTTAAGCCTCGCAGCCAGCTTCCCTTAACACTTCGCTGACTGCATCCTGTGGTACGTCGCGGCTTGTGAAGGCCTGACCGATACCCCGTGCCAGCACAAAAGCAAGCTTGCCGTCCCGCATTTTCTTGTCGCGCTGCATATGGCCGATCAACTGCTTGGCGGAAAAGCGGCGGTTGAGCATGGACAACTCGGCAGGCAGCCCGACCGAAGCGACATGGGCGATGACCCGGTCTGCATCCTGGCTCCGGCAATGGCCGAGTTTGGCGGAGAGGCGGAATGCCAGCCCCAGCCCCACCGCCACGCCTTCCCCATGCAGGATGGTGCCGTAGCCTAGATCGGCCTCAAGTGCATGGCCGAATGTATGACCCAGATTGAGCAGGGCGCGGCCGTCATTCGGCTTTTCCTCCCGCTCATCATCCCCCACAACCTGCGCTTTGAAGGCGCAGGCGCGCATGATGGCTTCAGCCTGTCTGTCGCGTTCCCCTGTGGTAACGGCATGGCCATGGGTTTCGCACCATTCGTAGAAGGCGGCATCGCCGATCAGCCCGGCTTTCACGATCTCCGCATAGCCGGCCAGGACTTCCCGATGCGGCAGTGTGCCGAGCGTCGTCGTATCCGCCAGCACCAGACGGGGCTGATGGAATGCGCCGAGCAGATTTTTACCATACGCGGTGTTGATCCCGGTCTTGCCTCCCACACTGGAATCGACCTGTGACAGCAGGGTGGTGGGAATCTGTACGAAAGGCAGGCCACGCAGGGTTGCGGCAGCGGCAAAACCCGCCAGATCGCCGACGACGCCGCCACCGAAGGCGATCACGGTCGTTCGGCGCTCCACCCCCGCAGCCAGCAGCCCGTCGGTCACACGGCCAAAGACCTCCAGAGATTTCGAAGTCTCTCCCGGCGGTACGATGATGCTGTCTGCTATGATCCCGGTTTCCTCCAGACCTTTCAACAGGGTCGGCAGATGAAGGGCGGCGACGGTCTCATCGGTGACGATCATCGCCCGTTTCTGCGGAATATGCGGGATCAGCAACGCTCCGGCACGGGAGAGCAGGGATTCGCCGATCACCACATCATAGCGATTGGCGGTCAGGCTGACGGTCAGCCTGCGTGGAGGCTGATATTCCTGAAGATGACGCAAGACGTTATCAGTGGTGCCGTCCTGACTGTCATCGCCGCAATCCACGATCAGATCAGCCTCCGCATAGACGGGATGCCGCTCATTCATCAGCCGTTGCAGGATATCCGCTGGATCGCCCTGATTAAGCAGCGGCCGATGCGTGCGGCCGGAGACACGTTTCAGCAGCACCGGCAGGCGACAGCGTAGCCAGATGCTGACAGCGCCCTCCCTGATGACGCGCCGGGTTTCGGGGTCCATGAAGGCGCCTCCGCCAGTGGCCAGCACGAGGGGTTCCTCTGACAGGAGTCTGCGTACGACGCGGCGCTCCCCTTGACGGAATCCTGATTCACCATGGCGGGCAAAAATTTCCGCGACGCTGCAGCCCGCTGCGCGTTCAATCTCCGCATCCGCATCGCGGAACGGCATTCCGAGTCGGGCGGCCAGACGGCGTCCAATGGAGGTTTTTCCTGCTCCCATCAGACCAACCAGCACGATACTGCGGCCTTGCAGCCAGGCCGGGGGTGTCACGGAATCACGGAGAGAAGGGGCAAGGGCAGAGTTGCGTGTCATGGTGGCGGAGGCTAGCACAGACACACGGTTTTGTCCGCCTCTCTCCCTTTTTTCCATGATTGGAAGTGATAGAGAGGATGACATGCACCGGCTGACGAAATTCAGGACAGGTTGAGGCCAAGACGTATGCGGACTGCATTATTGATTGTTGTCGCACTTGGATTGGTGGCGGCCGGAGGCATCTTCATGGGGTTGGGCATGTTTCCGCCGCAACCGCATGTGGCGGCGGTGCAGAAGACGCTGCCCAATGATCGTTTCGATCATCACTGACCGCGTCTCCTGACGCTTTGTCTCGTAGGCTGCGGCCATGGAGCGGCATATCGAGAGTTTTCTGGAGATGCTCGCGGCGGAGCGTGGGGCAGCACGGAACACATTGCTGGCTTACGGGACTGATCTGCGCGACTGGTCTGGCTATGCCGCCCGTCACAGGGTAGATCCGTTACATGCTGATGAGGCTGCCTTGCGTGGCTACCTCGCCGCGCAGAGCGGGGCCGGAAACGGGCCTCGCACCCAGTCGCGCCGCCTTTCTGCGCTACGGCAGTTTTACCGTTTCCTGCTGGAGCAGGGGACAAGGTCTGATGACCCCACTGCCCTGCTGGATGCGCCGAAATTGCCGCGCTCTCTGCCGAAATATCTGGATGAGGCGGAGGTCGATGCACTGTTGCAGGCGGCTCCGGCCGAGCCGGCAGCCCATGCGGCGCTGGAAATATTGTACAGCACAGGCCTCCGTGTCTCCGAAGTGCTGGCGCTCCCTGCCCGCGCCTTCCGTGGCGATGCGCCCATGATGACGGTGCGGGGCAAAGGCGGGCGGGAGCGGATGGTGCCGGTCTCCGCCGCTGCCATTTCTGCGGTCGCGGCGATGCGGAGCGGGGCGGAGCAATCACGCTGGTTGTTCCCCGGCCGTGATCCGGCAAAACCAATGACCCGCCAGGGTTTTGCACTCATGCTGAAACGGGTCGCGTTGCAGGCGGGTCTCGATCCTGCCCGGGTGTCTCCCCATGTGCTGCGGCATTGCTTCGCATCGCATCTGCTGGCGCGGGGCGCTGATCTGCGCAGCCTGCAAATGCTGCTGGGGCATGTCGATATCGCCACCACGCAGATCTATACTCATGTGCTGTCGGAGCGGCTGCGTGCGCTGTTGGACACCTGCCACCCGCTATCCATCACGGCAGAGGATTGAGTTCTGCCGCGGGGCGTCATGTGCATCAGATGGGTAGCGCGCTGCCCGTATGGCTGCTAAAGCCCCTGCTATGACCCGGCATTTCCTTGAATTCGAAAAACCCATCGCGGAGCTCGAGGGCAAGATCGAAGAGCTTCGCCGCATGTCGGAGCCTGACGGCATCAATATTGCCGATGAGGTTTCCCGGCTGACCGACAAGGCTGACAAGCTGCTGCGCACAACGTACGCGAAGCTGACGCCCTGGCAGAAGGTGCAGGTAGCCCGACACCCGGAGCGGCCGAAGGCAAAGGATTACATCACCACGCTGATCAGCGATTATACGGAGCTGTCAGGCGACCGGGCCTTTGCCGATGATGCTGCCATTATCGGTGGTCTGGGCCGTTTTCAGGGCCATCCCGTCATGGTGCTGGGAACGGAGAAAGGCACCGATCTGGAAACCCGGATCAAACATAATTTCGGCTCCCCCCGGCCGGAAGGTTATCGCAAGGCGCGGCGTCTGGTGGAGCTGGCCGGTCGTTTCAGGCTGCCTGTGCTGACATTCGTGGATACGGCGGGTGCCTATCCCGGTGTGGATGCCGAGGCCCGTGGTCAGGCGGAAGCCATCGCACGTTCTGTCGAAGCCCTGCTGGACAGTCCTTCCCCCGTGATTGCGACGGTGATTGGTGAAGGTGGTTCCGGTGGCGCGATTGCGCTGGCCTCGGCGGATCGGGTGCTGATGCTGGAACACGCCTGGTATTCGGTGATTTCACCGGAAGCCTGCGGTTCGATCCTGTGGCGTGATGCGGCTCAGGCTTCTCTCGCGGCGGAGACCATGAAAATCACCGCCGATGATCTGCTGAAATTCGGGCTGATCGATCAGGTCGTGCATGAGCCACTGGGCGGTGCGCATCGTGCACCGGACAAGGCCATTGCCCTGACCGGGGAGGCGATTGCTGCTCAGTTGCAGCCTTTGCTGGGGCTTGAAGCGGCGGCGTTGAAGGCAAAGCGGCGCGAAAAGTTTCTGCGGATGGGGCGCGATACAGTCACGCACTGATCCGATCGCGCTTCCATTGTTATCTGATGCGCCCGGTCAGAATGCTCTGGCCGGGCGTATCTGTTTCAGAAGGTGATCTTTAGGCCGCCATAGCCACCGATCGGTGCGGCCGGGCTGTAGGCACGGGGATTGGTCGCGTTGGGCGCCTGTGACAGATAGACAGATGAGGTGGGTGAGAACGTGCCGTAAGTGTAATATTTCTGATTGGTCACGTTCATGATCACGCCGAACAGCTGGACATGCGGCGTAATCTGATAGGATGTGTTCAGATTGACGACGAAGAACGCAGGCAGCTTCGCATTGGTATTGGCGGGGTCTCCGAACAGATAGGTTCCACTCTGACCAATACCCACCGCACCGACGATCCATTTCGATGTCACGTTGTATGTAACGCCTACCTTGACGGTATTCTGCGGCACGCCGGGCATCCGGTTGCCGGGATTGACGGTAATATTGCCATTCGCATCCGTCACGGGATTGCTGCCGCCATCCTCGATGAAGGTGCTCTGATAGGTCGCATCCACATAGGAGTAGTTGAGGTAGGCCATCAGGCGCTTGGTGGTGTAGTCAACATGGAAATCGACACCTTGACGCCGCGTCTGCCCGACATTCTGGAAAAAGCCTCGATCCAGTGTCACGCTGTTGACGAACGCAATGTCGTCATCGACGTTGGTGTGGAATAGACCGAGCTTATAGCCCAGCTTTGCATCGGCCGTCAGATGCGTGCTGCCGCGCAGACCGGATTCCCAGGTATGGGCAACGACCTGCTTGAGGTCCGGATCACCGGTAAAGAAGTTCGCCAGACTGCAGGATTGCGCCGGATTGACGCAGGAAAGCTCTGCCTGTGTCGGTGCCCGGTTCGCTTCCGCATAGCTGCCGTAGAAGGTCAGCCATGGCATGATCTTGTAGGTCAGGCCAGCTGAGGGATTGAAGCGATTATAGACATGATTACCCGTCACATCGCCGCCGCCAATCTGGTTGATGTCGATCTGGGCGGAGTTGAAGCGCCCTGCGACGGTCAATGACAGACGATCCGTCACGTCGAACGTATCGGTCACGAACAGGCCGAAGAAATTGTTGGTCAGACCGACGCGGACCGGAACATTCTGACCCGGTTCATCCAGCAGGACACCCGGTCCGATAAAGTCGCGTGAGACGGGCGTGATGCCACCAATATAGGAGGAGCCTCCGAACATGGTGGTGGCACCGTCATAGCTGCCACCGGCGACGAAGTGATTCTGATGGCCGAACAGATCGTCCGTATTGGTGACCTGGGCGGAGGTGCCATAGCTGTTGGTGTTGGTCGTCTGCGCATCCAGCTCGGAATAGGAATAAGGATTATTGCCGAGATAGGCTGCGATCGGTGAGCCGCCTCGGGTCGTGCTGGGCAAACCGGTATCGGAATTGCACATCAGCCCGGAGCCATCATTGCAGGGAAAGTCATTGGCTGAATTGCCGTTCATCACTCTCTGTTGGAAATAGGAGTAATAGGCGTTGCTCTGAAGCGATGTGTTGCGACCAACGTCTACGTTACCGTTCACTGTCGCGAGGATGTAGCGGTTGGATATCTGGTTGGGCGCCGTGAACTGCGCTGCTGGATCGGCTTGCAAAAGCTGGACAGGCGAGGTACCGGGACCATTCAGGACCGAATTGGCCATAGTCAGGTTGAAGTGCACTTCGGCACGGTCATTACGGATGCCGACATCACCGTAGAAATTCTGGATATCGGTTGATTGCTGGTCACGCCAGCCATCCTGATGCAGCACACTGCCGGCAAGATAAGTGGAAACGTTGCCGATACGCTTGCCGTATTGCAGATTGGCTCCCATCCGCCCGAACGATCCGCCATACAGATCGATTTCTCCGCCCTGATAGGTAAAGCCATTTTTCATCTTGACGCTCAGGGCGCCGCCGATGGCATTCAGGCCAAACGCCGGGTTCGAGCCCTCCAGGTTCAGTGTGTCGATCGCCAGGTTGGGGATCAGATCCCAATTAACGGTATCGCCAAAAGCCTGATTGAACCGTACGCCATTGAGATAAACGGCCAGACCTTGCTCCGTTCCTTGTAGAGGGGACGCCGTAAAACCATGATATAACAGGGCAGGTTGCTGTGGATTTCCTGAAGAATCGACCAGATTGACGCCTGCAACCTGCTGATTCAGTGCTCGGAGCATGTTTGGTGCCCCGCGTAAGGCGATGTCTTTTGAATCCAGCACCGTTGAGTCGGCCGGTACTTTGTTTTTGTCGATTCCGGATCCCAGCAAGGGGGTGCTGCCGATGACGTCCAGTTCCGGAAGAGCAACGGTGCTTGTGTCTGTCGTATCCTGTAAACCGGATGACGCAGGCCGCACAGTCTTTGGTGATGCTGACTGAGCAAAGCCAAGGTGCGGAGCAAGGCAGACAAAAACCGCAGCATAGCCTGAAAGATTTTTTGATATTTTCATGGACCCTTCCCTTCTTTTTTTCGTTTTTTGGAAGACATCCGGGTGGGGTCAATTGCGTAAAATGCTGCTTCGATTGCATAAAATGATGGATATCATTTTGGAATCGATAAGTAATTCAATTGCCACATTTTTTGCCGATGGTTGTGCGGCAGGAATAATTTTAAATAATGCTTTAAGAAGGCTTTATGAGAACAGAGGGGTGCCTTGTTGCATGGTCATTGATTGCTGGTCAGCATCCCGCCAGACATAAGTTGGTCGATTATCATGCTGGCTGCTAAGCAATCAGGCGTTTCCGCCAAACCGGCAGTTTCCGGGTGTAGGCAGCCGCTTTTATAAAAACGCAGATTATATTTTATAATTAAATTATAAATATATAACTACAATATAAGCCGTTAAAAATGTCTTTTAAGTAAAAAGTTGATTTCACTTTATATAATGAACTGTAATATCTTTATTCAAATATTTAATGGCTTGACATGAAGGTAGGCCATCTCTGTCTCTAATAATGATTATCAATTAACTTGAGTGAGGAGATATTCATTTAAGTAAATTTATATTGAATGATCATTCAATATAAATAAAACAAGCAATTGTTTGACGCAATTGTTGGGTTTATTCAGTGTCCTTGTCGTTTTTGTCCAAGCAAGTAGACACTTTCTTAAGGTTACATCCACAGATCGATGCCGGAATAAAATATCGGCTATGCTGAAAAACGAAGCGGCATCCAACGGCGAAACAGACTCTCACTTTAAGAGAGCCGCCGAAGTCAAGCAGGGGAAAGTCAACGCACGGCCGTGAGTGGGTGAGTTTGGCCGGCTTCACGCTGCCGGGCGATGCGCGGGGAAACGTGCACTATGTGGACTGTTTTAAAGAGAATATCGGTGAATTCGATATTCGGCCATGCTTGGACTGTCAGCGGATTGGTCTGCGGTATGGCGGTTATTTCGGCACCGGTGAAAGGCTGGACTGATCAGCTTCTGTATGATTCGCATGGTACGCGCATTCAGGCTTTTATGGAGCTGGGTGGCGTCATCATGAATGGTGCTAATATAAACTTTGGTGCAGGGTCGATTGTCTATCATGATGGTCGTCCGGTTGCCAATCGTGGCCCTGTGACGGCTGAGCTATATTTCAAACCGGGTGTCATGGCCTCCCACCATTTCAATATTGGGACGTTGTACGGGGCGGTCAATGCTATTGGCACCAAAACGGTCGGGCATGGCGATTTTGAACAATTTTCGCAGACCGGGCATGAGCCTTTTTATATGGGCTTGGAAGAAGCCTATCTGGGATTCGAAACCAACCTTGCTTCCGGTGGTGGCAAGGATGTGGTGGCTATTCAGGGTGGAAGGCAGGTTTTCAAAATCGATGACGGTTTTCTCGTCGGTCGCGGAACGTACAATACGGGCGGACGTGCGGCATGGTGGTATGCGCCCCGCATGGCGTTCTCAGGTCCGGGTGTGATCAAGTTTGATGGGCATCCTGTGCGTGCCGATATCTTCGCCCTGGAAGTCAATTCCGATGCCGGACTGACATATGGTTTCGATCGGCCTCGAAGCAGTTTTGCCGGCTTCGATGTCACATTGTTCCGCAGCAAGCCGGGCCTTGACGGTGCGCCAACCTATGCCAATCGCGAGGCATATGTGACGTTGACCTACTTCAATATTTATGACTCCGACAAATCCAGCACTTATAATTACACCAGCCGCGCCAATCGCGATGGCATGAATGTTTATTCGCTGAGTTTCGGTGGCTCATTCGTTCCCATCAAGGCATTGGGAATCAGAAAGAATTTTACGCTCTATGGCCAATATGTCGGTGAACAGAACAGCAATGCCAGCCAAGGGTACCAGAGGGTTGATGCATATGCCTATTATATAGAGCCAGGCTACAGTTTTTCTGATCTTCCGTGGGCGCCCTCCGTTTATTACCGTCGCACCACCTACAGCGGCGAGAATAATCCTAAAGGAACCGTCAAGCGCTCCTATGATCCGCTGTTTCTCTATAATGGTTCCCGTAAACTCTATGGCGGATATTTTTCGGGTGAGGTTGTTGGTGAATATCTGATGGGATATTCAGGATATGATGTTAATCAGGTCGGCATCACCCTTAATCCGCCTTTTCACGTTTTCAAGCATGATGACAAGACGGCTTTTAACATCATCTACTATAATGTTCTTATGAATCATCCTTCGCAGTATGGCCTGAATACCGGCAGTAACAAGTATAGCGATGAGGTGGATGTCTCGGTCAACTATCAGTATAGCCCGACTATCTCCGGTGCCATGCTGGCAGGTGTTGCATTCCCCGGCCGTAATGGTCTTGCCAATGTCGCGAGTTATCAGCCCGCAACCGGTAACCAGCCTGTCGTCGGCGGCAACGCCTATGTGCTTGAGGCTTTTATCTACACGCGGTTCTGAGTAGGCAACGTGCCGGTAGAACTGAAAAAACGGGGCAATGAAGGCCCCGTTTTTCATTTCTTATTCAGAAAAAATGAGCGTTTTTAGCCAAGTCTGCCATGGCAGTGCTTGTATTTTTGCCCGGACCCGCACGGGCAGGGAGCATTGCGAGGAACATTGATCCATGTGGAAGGATCATTGAAGTCAATCCCCTCTACATCTGCATAGGCAGCGGAAAACATCGCAGGGGGAGGGGGGGGCAGGGGGATATCCTCCCCATTCGGGCCGACAGCCATACGGATGCTGACGGGTTCGGGATGGCTTTCCACAAACTGGCTGGAGCCGCTGACGAAGGGATCGGCGCTGGCCGGGGGCGGTGCACCGAATTCCACCTGCGCCAGAATAGCGGTGACGCGCTGTTTCAGCTCATCCAGCATTGCATTGAACAGAGAAAAAGCCTCGCTCTTGTATTCATTGAGCGGATCGCGCTGGCCGTAGGCGCGCAGGCCGATGCCCTGACGAAGCTGGTCAAGCAGCAGCAGATGTTCTTTCCACACCTGATCCAGTGTTTGTAGCAGCAGGGCCTTCTCGATATAGCGCATGGCATCGGCCCCGGCATGGGCGGCCTTCACATCCATCAGCTCTGTGGCGGCAGCCTGAACGCGGCGGCGCATTTCCGCCTCGTCAACACCTTCTTCACGCCCCCATTGCTCGACCGGAATATCGGCATTCAGCAGCGCGCGCAGGCCAGCGGCCAGGCCGGCTGTATCCCATTGCTCCTGAAACGCACGCTCGGGGATATGGCGGGTGATCAGGGTGTCGATCACTTCTTCCCGCATGTCGGCGACGGTTTCGCTCACATCATCGGCGTTCATGAATTCGCGGCGCTGGGCGTAGACTTCCTTGCGCTGGTCATTCATCACGTCGTCGTATTTCAGCACGTTCTTGCGCATATCGAAGTTGCGGGCCTCGACTTTCTTCTGCGCTTTTTCCAGAGCCTTGTTGATCCAGGGATGGATGATCGCCTCGCCATCCTTCAGCCCGAGGCGTTGCAGCATCGCGCCCATGCGGTCACTGCCGAAGATGCGCATCAGATCATCTTCCAGCGACAGGAAGAAGCGGGATTCGCCCGGATCGCCCTGCCGGCCGGAGCGGCCACGAAGCTGATTATCAATGCGGCGACTTTCATGGCGTTCCGTGCCGATCACGAACAGGCCACCGGCCTTGCGCACGGCTTCATGCGCTTCCTGCACTTCCTGTTCGATCCGGGCGATCGCGGCGTCGCGTTCCGGTCCTTCCGGCATATCCGCAAGCTCGGTCTGGATCCGTGCCTCGGCATTGCCGCCGAGTTTGATGTCGGTGCCGCGCCCGGCCATGTTGGTGGCGATAGTGACACGGCCCGGCGCACCGGCTTCGGCAACAATGATGGCCTCACGCTCGTGCTGCTTGGCGTTCAGCAATTCGGCAGGGATGCGCTTCTGATCCAGCAACTGCTTGATCACTTCGCTCTTTTCGATGGAGGTCGTGCCTACCAGAACAGGCTGTCCGCGGGTGCGGATTTCCTCGATCAGATTGGCGACGGCCTCATATTTCTCACGTGCGGTGCGATAGACTTCATCATCGCCATCCTTGCGCTGGACCGGCAGGTTGGTAGGAACCGCCAGTACGTCGAGCTTGTAGATCTCGGCGAATTCATCCGCTTCGGTCAGTGCGGTGCCTGTCATGCCCGCCAGTTTCGGATACATGCGGAAGTAGTTCTGAAAGGTGATGGAGGCCAGCGTCTGGTTTTCCTGCTGGACGGTTACATGTTCCTTGGCTTCCAGCGCCTGGTGCAACCCTTCCGAGTAACGACGGCCATCCATCATACGGCCAGTGAATTCGTCGATGATGATCACTTTGTCGTCGCGGACAATATATTCGACGTTCCGCTCGAACAGGGTATGTGCCCGCAGCGATTGCTGCACATGGTGCAGCACGGTGATGTTGAAGGTGTCGTAAAGATTGCCGTCGGTCAGGATGCCGCTTGCATGCAGCATCTCCTCGACCTTTTCCGATCCGGCTTCGGTCAGGTGTACGCTGCGCTGCTTTTCGTCTTTTTCGAAAGCAGCCGGGTCTTTTACCAGCTCCCTGACCACTGCGTCGACCGAGCGATAGAGGTTGGAGCTGTCTTCCGCCGGGCCGGAGATGATCAGCGGGGTACGGGCCTCATCAATCAGGATGCTGTCGACTTCGTCGACGATGGCGTAAGTGAAGTCGCGCTGGACCATATCCTCCAGCCGGTACTTCATGTTGTCGCGCAGGTAATCGAACCCGAATTCGTTATTGGTGCCATAGGTGATGTCGGCATGATAAGCGGCACGGCGTTCAAGCTCTTCCTGCCCATGGACCACGATGCCGGTAGACAGCCCGAGGAAGCTGTACAGCTGTCCCATTGTTTCCGCATCGCGGCGGGCGAGGTAGTCATTCACCGTCACCACATGCACGCCCTTTCCGGTCAGGGCGTTGAGATAGACAGGCAGGGTGGCCACCAGCGTCTTGCCTTCGCCGGTCCGCATTTCCGCGATCTTGCCGTCATGCAGGACCATGCCGCCGATCAGCTGGACGTCGAAATGACGCATACCGAAAACACGTTTCGATGCCTCCCGCACTATGGCGAAGGCCTCGGGGAGGATGCCATCCAGCGTGGCACCATCCGCGAGCTTCTGCTTCAGCAGGATGGTGCGGGCCTGTAGTTCTGCATCCGTCAGCGCGGCGAGTTCGGGTTCCAGGGCATTGATCTGCTGCACCCGCCGCTGATACCCGCGCAGGGAGCGATCATTGCTGGAGCCGAAGATGGAGCGGACGAGTCTCGCGAACATCGAAGTGCTTTCCGGATGAGAATTCCACACCGGCCCCGAGTCCGGCACGGAGTGGGAGCCTAGTGGATAATGAGCCTGACAGACCCATCATCAGCCGCTTCAGATAGGACCCGTCGCGGGCCGGGTCAACGCAGCGGCCCTTTCGGGGGGTGGGATAAAATGGAAAACAGCCTTCCGAAGCGTGATGGTACGGTTATCTTGCAAGGTTTCTCCCATCCCCCCGCTTGAGTGAAGCTGCGGCATTCGTCATGATCCAGCCGCAAGCTTGCGGGGTGTATGGCCGAGAGGCGATATCCTCGCCGCCCGTCAAGAACCAAGGAACGTCCATGACTTTTTATCCCACGGTGTCCCGTTGCTTCAGCAGCACGCGGAGTCGGACTTTAATGGCCGCCGCCCTGCTGGCCGGGAGTGCCGGGCTTTCCGTCACCGCAGCGCAGGCTGATGACGCAGCCTCCGCCCAGAAGGCGGCACCGCCCCCGAGCACGGTCGTCGGCCGTGTCAATGGCGCCGACATTCATCTGGGGGATCTGGAGGATGCCGCCCGCAATCTGCCGGAACAGATGCGTCAGGCCCCGCCGCAGGTCATCTACCCGATCCTGCTGAACCAGATGCTTCAGCGTGAGGCGCTGGTTCAGGCGGCCCGCAAGGAAGGTCTGGACAAGAAGCCGGATGTCGCGGCCGATATGAAGCGGGCTGCCAATCAGACGCTTCAGAACGATTATATCCGTGAGCATGTCGGCCCGCTGCTGACCGATGAGGCGCTGCGGAAGAAATTCGACAAGGAACTGGCTGGCAAGCCGGGTGAGGAAGAAGTCCATGCCCGCCACATCCTGGTTCCGACCGAGGATGAGGCGAAGCGCATCATCGCCGAGCTGAAGGCGGGCGGCGATTTTGCCAAGATCGCCAAGGAACGCAGCAAGGATCCGGGAGCCGCGAATGGTGGGGATCTGGGGTTCTTCAAGCAGGCCGATATGGTGCCGGAATTCAGCAAGGCCGCCTTCGCGCTGAAGAATAATGAAGTTTCACCCACGCCGGTGCACACCCAGTTCGGCTGGCACGTGATCCAGACGCTGGAACATCGTCGCGCTCCGGCCCAGACCTTTGAACAGGCGCGTGATCAGCTCCGTCAGCAGGTTATTCAGGATGGTGTGAAAGATCTTGTCACGAACGCCATGAAGGGTGCGAAGGTTGAACGCTTCAACCCCGACGGTTCCGTGCCGAAGCCGGAGGCTGCCCCTGCGGCCCCTGCTCCCGCGAAGAACTGAGCCATGACTCATCCGGTTTCTCCTTTGGCCGTCACGCTGCCTGAGATGCCGCCTCTGCCGGGTGTCAGGCTCGGCGCGGCGGCGGCTGGTATCCGCTATAAGGGCCGCACCGATCTGGTCATGGTGGAGCTGGCACAAGGCACAACTGTTGCGGGGGTGTTTACCCGCAACAAATGTCCCGGCGCACCGATCGGCTGGTGCCGGGAGGCACTGAAGGGCGGCCAGGCGCGAGGGCTGGTGGTCAACGCCGGCAACGCCAATGTTTTCACCGGTCGCGCCGGGGAAGAAGCGGCCCGCCGCAGCGCTGAAGCGGCGGCGAAGTTGCTCGGCTGTGCGGAGGAGGAGGTTTTTCTGGCCTCCACCGGCGTGATTGGCGAGCAGCTGCCTTATGAGCGGATCGTCTCCGCTCTTCCCGCTCTCCATAACGCGCTGACCGAAGACACATGGCATGATGCCGCGCGTGGCATCATGACCACCGATACCTTTCCCAAGGGAGCGGTCCGTACCGCGAAGATCGGCGGACAGACGGTGCGCATTCAGGGGATCGCCAAGGGCAGCGGTATGATCGCCCCGGATATGGCGACCATGCTGTGCTTCGTGTTTACGGACGCGGCCATTCCCGCGGCGGCTTTGCAGTCCATGCTGGGCAAGGCAGTCAAAACCAGTTTCAACCGCATCACGGTGGACAGTGATACCTCCACCAGCGACACGGTGCTGCTATTCGCGACTGGTCAGGCCGATCATCCTGACGTCCCGGAAACAGGTGGTCCGGCCCTGCGCGATTTTGCGCGTGCCTTGTCGGAAGTCTTGCTCGATCTTGCGCTTCAGGTGGTACGGGACGGCGAAGGCGCGCAGAAGCTGATCCGGATCGATGTCGAAGGTGCCGTCAGCCATGGTTCGGCGGAGAAAATCGCCATGTCCATCGCCAATTCCCCGCTGGTGAAAACAGCCGTTGCCGGGGAAGATGCGAACTGGGGTCGCATCGTGATGGCGGTCGGCAAGGCGGGTGAACCGGCGGATCGCGACAAGCTTGGTGTTGCGGTTGGCGGCGTGTGGATGGCCCGCAATGGCGGTGTGATCGACGGATATGATGAGGCTCCGGTCGTGGCCCATATGAAAGGCCGGGAGATCAATATCGCTGTCGATCTTGGCCTCGGCAAAGGCCGGGCGACTGCCTGGACCTGTGATCTGACGCACGGTTATATCGACATTAACGGCTCCTACAGGAGCTGACAGGGTGGCGGATGAAGCACGGCCGGAAAGGCCTCCGTTCAGTTTTCGGGCGCGGAGCAGCGGTGCGGAGATAGCCCGTCCGCCATCGGGTCGGACTTCATCCGAAACACCTGCCTTCAAGCCGCTCCGTACGGAGCGGCTTATTCTACGTCCATTTTCCCCCGAGGATGCGCCGGCCCTGCACCGGTTGATCAATGATTGGGAAATCAGTCGCACTCTGGCAGAGGTTCCGTTTCCTTATCCACGCAGTCTGGCCGATGAGTGGATCGGTTCCACCTTGCGGGGTCTCCGGGATGGGACGGCATGGCATCTCGGCATTACCGGCCATGAAGGCTATGAGCCAGCTCCCAAGGAAACCCTGATCGGCGGTGTCGGCCTGCGTCTGCTGCCGGAAGGGCGCGGCAGTTTCCGGCAGGCTGGACGGGCGGCGAGCATCGGCTACTGGGTCGGACGGCGTTTCTGGGGGCATGGGGTGGCGACCGAGGCGGTCGGAAGGTTGTGTCGCTGGGCCATGGCCAATCTGCCGATCAACCGGCTGGAAGCGACGGCTGACCGCGATAATCTGGCTTCGATCGCTGTGTTGAAGCGGATTGGTTTTCGGGAGGTCGGGGCAGGCGTGAAAACCTTTCGCTCCCGGGCCGGAGAAGTGCCGGTGCTTCATTTCGAGGCGCTGAGGGATGATTTGTTCGGAGCACCCGATGCGGGGCTGCCGCGCGGGCGGGAACAGGCAGCACCGCCACAACCGGGCATCATGCCGGGCACGGCGCCTGCCCATCTGCCGGTCCTGCTGGTGGTTGCGGCGGCGCTGGTGAATGCTCAGGGAGAGATCCTGCTGGCCCGGCGTCCGGAAGGGCGCAGCATGGCGGGGCTGTGGGAGTTCCCAGGTGGCAAGGTGGAACCCGGGGAGACCCCTGAACAGGCCCTGATCCGTGAATTGCGGGAGGAGCTGGGGGTAGATGCCTCCGCCGGATGTCTGGCCCCTCTCGCCTTTGCCAGCCATGCGTATGAAAAATTTCATCTTTTGATGCCGCTTTACGCATGCCGTCGCTGGCAGGGTGTGCCGAGACCAAGAGAGGAGCAGGCTCTGGCATGGGTGCTGCCGGATCAACTCGACCGTTACCCGATGCCGGCGGCCGATATACCGCTCATCCCTATATTGCGGGATCTGCTCTAAGCCTGCACTCTGGCTGTATGAGTCATATATCTTCTGCGCAAGGCGCGTGTCTGCTGGTGATCGGCAACGAGATTCTCTCGGGCCGTACGCAGGACAGGAATATCCAGTTTCTGGCGCGTGCACTGGGCGAGCATGGATTGCCGCTGCGGGAGGTCAGGGTCATTCCGGATGTGCGGGAAACCATTATCGCCACTGTGAATGAAACCCGTGCCCGTTTTGCCCATGTGCTGACCACAGGTGGTATCGGCCCCACTCATGACGATATCACCAGCGAATGTGTGGCGGCGGCTTTCGGTGTTCCGTGGGAGCCTCATCCGGAAGCATGGGCCTTGATGGAGGCGCATTATCCGCCGGGCGGCTTCAACCCGGCGCGTCAACGCATGGCGACAATGCCGAGAGGGGCGACGCTGATCGCCAATCCGGTCTCTCTCGCGCCAGGATTCAGTATTGGGAATGTGCATGTCATGGCCGGTATCCCAACCGTTATGCAGGCGATGTTCCAGGATCTGGTAAAGCGTCTGCCTGCGGGATTGCCCGTCTTGTCTCGCACTGTTCATGCCTGGAACATTGCAGAGGGTACTATTGCTGCCGATCTGGCGACTTTACAGCTTCGTTGGCCGGATGTGGAAATAGGAAGCTATCCGTTCCAGAAAGAGGAAAACGGAAAGCGGATTTATGGCATTGCGATTGTTGCGAAGGGAACCGATGCCCGTAAACTGGATGAAGTCGCAGACTCTGTAATGGAACTGTTTGAAACATTTAATGTCTCTCCTGTTTTAGGAGAATTGGATCGAACATCTTGAAAAATGATATGAATACTTTGTTTTTATTGGTTGTAATTTACTGTGCTGATTTTTCATAAAAATCATAATATATATACAAATATCTGCGTATTTATTTCAGGGGCTGAATCGGATGTCTAATTCTTCCAATGGGGTGCCAAGCTGGAATATTTATTCCGGCTCTGCTGAATCAGTGACGATCCCGCTTCTTTTTCATTCCAACGGCCAATATGTCACGCCGGACTTCAGTCAGTTTACGGCAACTGGCACGCTGAATGTCAGGGTTTGGGTGGTTGGATTGGCCGGGCAGGCAGCCAACGGGGCATTAACCGCAGCCCTCGTGCCCACTGTGTCCTCGCAGGCGATCAGCAATATGACATCGACCTTTGTGGTCGATACCGGCGCTTTCCCGACTGTCATGCCACTGAGTTTAGTTCAGGCTGCATTGCCCGGTTTTACAGAGGCGCAGTTGCAGACCTACCCCCCCCCGGTTCCCTCACCTATAGCAGCGATAACGTCAGTATTACTGGCTACTATGTGCCGCTAACTCTGGCTTTTGCCGATGCAACCGATAGCAGTGGGCAGCCACTGACGACGACCTTCAAGGTTCTCGTCTCCGACAACAGCCATGCGCATATGATGGGCTTGCGCTTCGATTATGATGCGACGACGCAGCAAAACTATACTACTGCCTACAGCGCTCTCATGAATCTTGCTCCGATGCAGTCGGGGGCTATGTCGCGTGGCTATATCATCAGTCAGGCTGGTCTGACTGTCGGGCTGAATCAGGCGAACGCGGGCAGCGGATGGGCTTTCACCAAACTTGCTCCGGCATCGCAATCCGGTGATTGGCTGGCACCGCCGGTGACTGTTACCGTGAATGGCAAGGTACTGCCGGCAGGCTCAGTGTTGATTGATACCGGCCTGAATGAAATGTTCCTGAAATATGAGGGCGGAAGCAGGCTGCCTGCCAACAGCACCATTACTCTTTCCATGTTGGGAACGGGCGGCGCTGTACAATATTCATTCAATACCGGAACCCCCACGGGTGTGGCGCCTTCTTTTGTCAGCGCAGGCAATTCATCGACTGGTACTTTTGTGAATACCGGCCTGCATGCTCTGGCAGGCTTCGATGTTCTTTACGATGAAGCGAACGGGCTGTTTGGATTAAGGGCCAATGGTCACTCGCCCCAATCATCGGTCTCGTTCGATCCGGTTTTCTCACTGTCCGGAAATATGAGCGTTCAAGCTGGTTTTCAATCTTCCCAATCCATTCTTTTGACAGGGCCGGCAACCTTGCAGGGGGCCGGAAGCATATCCCTGGATGGCACGATCTCCGGCAACGGGCTCCTGACGGTGAAAGCCCCCGGGACTGTGACCTTGTCGGGCAGTAACACATATACTGGCGGAACGGTTCTGCAGGGCGCCGCCATCGCTGTAAGTTCGGCTTCCGGACTGGGAACGGGTGGCGTTGCAATGGCTGCGGGGTCGGCAAACACACTGTCCCTGACCAGCGGTAGCGCCACGGTATGGAGCGCAGGCGCTGATACGATCAGCGCTGGTATGGCATCGGTTCGGGTTGCCGCCAGCGGGGCCGGGACGCTGACATTCGTAGGAGGAAAGGAAGCATCCCAGGTTTACGGGGGTGGCGGTACCATGACAGTGTTCGGTGGTGCGGGAGACGGGGTGTTCGCTGCTGGTGGTGCAGGGAGCGTGATCGTCAACGGTGCGGGCAATGCCACGGTGATCGGAGGCGGCGGGAACGCCATTTATGGCGGCAGCGGAGCGACCCTGGTTTTCGGCGGTGCGCAGGGTGCCAATAGCATCCTTGGAGGAAGTGGCAGCAGCACCGTCGTTGGGCAGTCAGGAGATCATGTGGTCGGGCAGGCCGGCAATATGCTGGTCTTTGGGAGCAGCAACGCTACAGATACGATTATCGGTGGCAATGCAACGACCGTGATGGGCGGCAATGCGGGCACCCAGCTTCTTTCCAATGGAAACACTGTGTTCTGGGGTGGTTCTGGAAATGACATGCTCTGGGGTGGCGCGGGTATTACAATCGCGACGCTGGGAAGCGGCAACGATACCACCTATATCGGCAGTGGTGCCATGAGCATTGCCGGAGGCTCAGGCCAAGATATTTACACCGTCATTGCCGGGCAGGCCGGTGGATCGGCGGTGATCTTTGATTTCAATCCGGGTCAGGATTCGTTGGTGCTGGAAGGCTATGATACCGCGAGCATCGTCAAGACTGTCCAAGCGGGTTATGTGACACTCAGCCTGCCCGATCAGACGATGCTGACATTCGTGGGTGCGGACCCATCCAGCCTTCCTGGCCGGTCGATAAGCTGATCCGCTCCGGATGCTGGTTCAGGCGGCGTTGATCGCCGCCTGTTCTTCCGGAGTGCGCAGACTCAGGACCAGAGCATGCAGCCCGCCTGCGAATTCAGCCTCCAGAGCCTCATGCACGGCGCGGGAGCGCTGGACACGGGATATGCCGTGGAAAGTGTCAGAGATCAGTGTCACTTTGAAATGTGTTTCGCCCGTGCTGGCTGGGCCTCGGCTCTGATGACGGAGTCCGGCATGGCCTGCATGGCGAGCACTGTCATCCTGCACATCGAGATGTACCGGGGTAAAGCGGGCGCGTAAAACGTCTTCGATCCGTTGCGCGCGGCTGCCTATGAGGGGAGCATGTTCCTGTGTCATGCCGCCAGTATCGCTTTTTTTGCTGTTCTGAGAAAGAGTCTCGGGCGATATTGATCCAGATAGGCACGGGATGGGTTGCGTTTCGTGTCTCCCGTTGCACATAAGAGGACATGATGGCCAGACGCGCTCCGCGAACGAGGGCCTACGCGCCCGATCCGGACGCGCCGACCCGTGACTGTGACATGGCTGGCTGTGAGATGCCGGCCGCTTATCGTGCACCAAAATCGAGGACCGAACTACGCCATTACTGGTGGTTCTGCCTGGAGCACGTCCGCGCCTACAATGCGTCGTGGGATTTTTATAAGGGAATGAGCCCGGGCCAGATTGAGGCGCATCTGCGGGCTGATACCGCATGGCAGCGGCCCAGCTGGCCTTTGGGCCAAAACGGTGCTCCCGTTGCGCCGGAAGATTTATTGCGTGATCCGCTGGGCGTGCTGCGCGATGGCGCGGCTGCTGCCACCCGCCGTAAAAAACCGGAGGAGGAGCGCCCCCCAAAAGAATTACGGGAGCCGCTGATGATCATGAGTCTGCCCTGGCCTGTGACCTGGGAAGATATCAGAAGCCGCTACAAGGAGCTGGCCAAGAGGTATCACCCGGATGCCAACGGAGGCAGCCGTGAGGCCGAGGAGCGGCTGAAAGTCATCAACCAGGCCTATGCCACGCTGCGGCGGGGTCTGGCCGGGGAACCCGCCCGGAATGGAAACGCTTCCGAGCAGGCTGCCTGATTCGTGCTACGCCATTCTACCGGTTTTGCCTCTCTTTCCTTATGACGTTACCGTGCTTCCTTCTTGAGACAGGACGAGTTCGCTGATGACCAAGGTTGCCGCCATCTCCGAAACAAGGGATCCGGAGGAAGGGATTGCCCCAACTTCTGCATTGACCGTCCCCGACATTACTCTCCGTGTGAGAGAGGTGTTCGGTATTGATTCCGATATGGAGGTGCCCGCCTTCTCGATCCGGACCGAACATGTGCCGGAGGCGGACCCGACCTATCGCTTCGATCCGGAGACGACGCTGGCCCTGCTGGCAGGCTATGCTCATAATCGCCGGGTGATGGTTCAGGGCTATCACGGCACTGGCAAGTCCACCCATATCGAGCAGGTGGCGGCGCGGCTCAACTGGCCCTGTATCCGCGTCAATCTGGACAGCCATATCAGCCGTATCGACCTGATCGGCAAGGATGCCATCGTGCTGAAGGATGGTCGTCAGGTCACGGAATTTCGCGAAGGAATTCTTCCCTGGGCGTTGCAGCATGCCTGTGCGCTGGTGTTCGACGAATACGATGCAGGCCGCCCGGATGTGATGTTCGTGATCCAGCGCGTGCTGGAGGTCGAGGGCAAGCTCACCCTGCTGGACCAGAATCGCGTCATCCGCCCGCATCCTTCCTTCCGTCTGTTCGCGACGGCGAATACAGTCGGGTTGGGCGATACGACCGGGCTGTATCATGGCACGCAGCAGATCAATCAGGGGCAGATGGACCGTTGGAACATCGTCACCACTCTGAATTATCTGCCGCATGCGCAGGAGACGGAGATCGTGCTGGCCAAAATGGGTGTGGATGGAGCGAAAAATCCGCAAGCCCGTAAGGAGGTCGAAAGCATGGTGGCTCTGGCGGAGCTGACCCGGGCAGGTTTCATCAATGGCGATATTTCTACAGTGATGTCACCACGGACGGTCATTACCTGGGCCCAGAATGCCCGGATTTTCAAGGATCTAGGCTTTGCGTTCCGTGTCACCTTTCTGAACAAATGCGATGAGGCGGAGCGCACGACCGTGGCCGAATATTATCAGCGCTGCTTCAACGAGGATATTCCGACCGGTCTGTTCAACCGGAAAGCCTTCTGATCGCGGGCAGGCAGACGGGAATGAGCGGCAGCAGGCATAACGGCCCCCCTTCGAAGGATGGCGGCGTGCAAGACGCTGCCAACCGGGTTGATGAGTTCAAGAAGGCCACCTCCTCGGTCTTTCGCTCCATAGCGGGAACGGCAGAGGCTCAGGTGGCATTCCAGCCCGGCCCATCGGCGCTGGTGGGCCGCCGTGCGCGGCTGCCGATGCCGACACGTGCCCTGCCGCCTGCCGAAATGGCCAAATTGCGCGGGGCTGCCGATAGTCTGGCCCTGCGCCTGCGCCACCATGACGAGGTCGTACATCAGAGTCGTCTGCCAACCCAGCCGGAGGCGCGGGAAGTTTACGACGCGCTGGAACAGATGCGGGTGGAATCCGTCGGTAGCCGTCATATGGCGGGGGTTGCCGCAAATCTGCACGCCCGTTTGTCTGATGAATGCGAGACGGCTGGCTGTGATCGCATGACCAAGCGGGATCAACTCCCGCTTTCCCGTGCCCTGTCGCTTCTGGCGCGGGAAAAGATGACCGGTGAGGTGTCCCCAGCTTCAGTGCGGCATGTGCTGGATCTGTGGCGACCGCAGCTTGGTCCGGCGGTGCAGGATGCGCTGGCCGATCTGGTGTTGCATCAGGATGATCAGACCGCTTTTGCGCGGGTGACACGGCGGCTTCTCTCGACGCTCGATCTGGAGCCATCTTCCTTTGATGAAAGCCAGCCGGACTCGCAGGAGCTGGAAGAAGGCGAGGACGAGGATCAGGGCGAGCAGTCCGGTGCGCAGGATAATGCGCCGGATGGTGAGGGCGAAAGCCGCAAGGAGCAGGATAGTATGCTCGGCGCCAGCCCGCAGGAGCTGGAAGAAACCGACTCCCGCGAGGAAACCGCCGATATCGGCTCGGACGAAGCCGCTGGAGATGGGGAGGACAGCCCGGGTGGCCCTCAGCAGCGGCGGGACATACAGGATGATCCGAACAATACGGTCTATCGCGCTTTCACGCAGGCTTATGACGAGGAAGTGGCGGCCGAGGATCTGTGCGATTCCGATGAGCTGACGCGCCTGCGGCAGATGCTGGATCAGCAGTTGCAGCATCTTCAGGGTGTGGTTTCGAAACTCGCCAATCGTCTCCAACGTCGCCTGCTGGCACAGCAGACGCGCTCATGGACGTTCGATCTGGAAGACGGGTTGCTGGATGTCAGCCGTCTGGCGCGTGTTGTGGCCAATCCCACCGTGCCGCTCTCCTACAAGCGGGAGCGGGAGACGGAGTTTCGCGATACGGTCGTCACCCTTTTGCTCGATAATTCAGGCTCCATGCGCGGGCGGCCCATCACGGTTGCGGCGATGTGTGGCGATATTCTGGCGCGCACCCTGGAACGTTGTGCAGTGAAGGTCGAGGTGCTGGGCTTCACGACCCGCGCCTGGAAAGGCGGCCAGAGCCGGGAGGCCTGGGTTGCCGCTGGCAAACCGCGTCTCCCCGGTCGCCTGAACGATCTGCGTCATATCATCTACAAGGCGGCTGATACGCCATGGCGTCGTGCCCGCCGCAATCTCGGCCTGATGCTGCGGGAAGGGCTGCTGAAGGAAAATATCGACGGCGAGGCTCTGCAATGGGCCTATCGTCGCCTGCTGGCCCGGCCGGAGCATCGCCGTATCCTGATGGTGATCAGCGATGGCGCGCCGGTGGATGACAGCACGCTTTCCGTCAATCCGGGGAACTATCTGGAACGGCATCTGCGTGATGTGATCCGCGAGATCGAGGGGCGCAATGCGGTCGAACTGGTGGCGATCGGCATCGGCCACGATGTCACACGCTATTATCGCCGCGCGGTCACGATTGTGGATGCGGAAGAACTCGGCGGCACGATGATGCGGAAATTGTCGGAATTGTTCGAGGAAAATACCCGGCGGGGGTAATGCCGCCCACCCAAGCTTGATCCTTCTCTGTTATCCGCCTGGAATTGTCTCGATTCGTTTCGCCAGCCTGACGGCGGTATGTCCGGCGCTGGCCCGCAGGCTTGGCATCACCAGCAGACAGTCATCATAGGGTGTCCGAACAGTCTCATCGCCATCATGGGCGATCAGGGTTCCAGCATGTGGAATAATGTGGCCGCCGACGAAAGCCTGTGTAAAGGCGAAGCGGGCGGTACGCGCTATGATCGTATGCGTGACGCTCCAGCACGGCACTGGCGGCGGAACGTTCTGTTGTGACGGGATCATCTCCAGTGCCGCCAGTAGATTGAGTACAATCTGCCGCAGAGTTGTCACCGTCTCGGCATGCCAGTGCTGTCCGCCTTCCACCAGTAAGGCGGTACGTTTGCTTCCAGCCTCGGAGAACGGGGTATAGTCGATCAGTCGGCGGCCAGTTGCATGTCCGTCATCGGCAATAGGAAGTGCCGGGTCTCCCGCCTTGCGCCCCAGCGCCAGACCCCGTTGATTCCGACCGCACAGGATCAGGGGGCGGGATGGCCACAGCATGGAGTGCAGGTCGATCAGGACATCCGCCGTGTCGATCAGCGGTTTGATTTCTCTGGCACGGAACAGTTCATAGCCTTCTCGCAATCCGGTACAGGCTTTATCAGGGGCAGAGGTTAGCAAATCGCTTTGCCAAACCCGATTGAGATCCTCATCTACAAAGCGGCTGGCGATAGGTTGCCGGGGGTCGAAGCGTGCGAAAGCGGCCAGATTGGCAAAGCCGAAGGTCAGGCAACCCCGTAACGGCCTGATGCACTGTCTCAGCAGCTGATCCAGCACGATGGCCCCGGCAATTTCATTGCCATGAGTCAGAGCGACCAGAACAACATGAGGTCCAGGTCTAGGCCCGGTGATGCTGGTAAAACCCTGTATGCTGGTATTGCCGGTGATCCACGGATCAAGGTCGGGTGTCTCCAGCCGGACGGTCAATTCAGGGATCATGGCAGAGGTGGTCTGCATCATGGTTATGGTCTGAATCGGCGGAGGATCGGTCGGGAAGAGTCCATGATTGAAAATCCAACAGGATCGAAATGATTGCAATCAAGGTGGTGATTTTTTGCGCCAAAAAACACTGCTTTTGCACTGGCCTTGATCCAGTGCATTGACGCGTTGATCCACGCACCGGATAGGAAGGACATGGTTGCTTCGTCTGTTGCTACAACCCCCGTTACGTTGCCTGCCACGCACCGCTGCTCCTCCCCTGTGGGGCATGTGGGGTCTGCCGTGTATCCTGCTGCCTGGGCCATCTCGGAGCCTTATGCAGGTTTACAGGCCCAGATCAGAGGTATCGCGGAGGCGGTGGGGTTGGCCCCCGAGATACGCTCCCTGAAGGCCCGGGGCGTCTGGAAAAACCTTTCCCCCTCGCTATGGCCGATGCCGTTGCGTGCGATAGAGCCGCAGGCGCTGGCGGGTGCGATCCCGGAGATCATCATCGGCGGTGGCGGCATGGCGGCCCGGATCGGTGCGGCGCTTAAATCCCGGCATAGGACAGGGCTTCGTGTGGTGCAGGTCCAGCATCCACGCATGAACCCGGCCCGGTTCGATGTCGTGCTGGTGGCGGAACATGATGGGCTGACCGGTCCCAATGTTCTGGTGACCCGCAATGCGCTGCATGGCGTGACACCCCAGCGTCTGGCCGAGGCGGCGGCGCTATGGGCGCCGCGGTTCGCGCATCTGCCTCGCCCGCTGGTGGCCGTTCTGGTGGGAGGCTCCAATGGTCGCTACCGGCTGGATCGTGATGTGGCTGTGGCGTTGGGGGCTGATCTGGCGGCCATGATGCAGGCTGACCATGTGGGGATCGCGCTGACTCCGTCGCGCCGCACCGCCCCGGATGCTGTCTCCGCCCTGCGGCAGGCGCTTGAACCGCGAGGTGGATGGGTCTGGAATGGCGAGGGAGACAATCCTTATTTCGGATTGCTGGCCTGCGCTGACGCTATCGTGACGACCGAGGACAGTGTCTCCATGGTGTCGGAGGCGGTGGCGACCTCAGTGCCGGTTCTGCTGGCGCGGTTGCCGGGTCGTTCGCGCAGAATCGGTCAGTTCAATGATCGGATGATGGCCTGCGGCCGGGTCAGGCCGTTTCGCGGACGGCTGGAGCAATGGGCGACGGAGCCGCTGGATGATACGCCTGCGGTGGCGGCAGAGCTGCGCCATCGTCTGAATATCTGAGTCAAGGATTGGAAGACGGGTATGCTGGATATCAGAACCTTCGATAACCGCCAGGGTGGCAACGTTCTTTACAAGGCGCTGGCGCATCCTCTGGCGGCGGAGGCAGCCTCACGTCTGACCCGTCAGTTGGTGGGCAAGGGGAAAGTCGCCGTCTTCGATCCCGAGGGAATCGCCCGGACCCTGTTCGTCATGCTGCCCGAATTGCCGCCGGTGGAAGCGCTCTACGTGCAGGATACGGAACGCCTGCAGGAGCCGGATGTGCGTCCGGTGACCGATTTACCTCGCAGTGATGCGAAGATCGTGCTGGCGGCGACCTTCGATACGATGCGGCTGGCCGACCGTCTGGACTCTCTTATGCCTGAGGGGGCGGAGCTGGTCACGCTGGCGGATATCCGTATCCCGGAGGCATTGCAGACCGCGCCGCGCTATCTCGACAGGCTGAATTTTGCGACCAATTTTGCGTTTTTCCGAGAGCAGAATGGCCTTTCGACCCGATTGGTCACCGCCAATTACTGGGCCGGATACGGTGCAAACTCGGTCCGGCTGTGGCTGCGTCTGTTTGCACAGGATGGATCAGTGCTGGCAACGTGGGAACAGAAGGTGCCTGCCGGTCCCGGTGGTATCGTCATTGACAGCCGCGAGGTGAGGGCACGCTTTGATCTGCCTGAATTCACCGGTCAGCTTTTCATCCATGCCATCGGCGTTGCCGGGCATGATGTGGTGAAATACGCAGTGGATACCTATGGTGGCAACTCATTATCCTGCACGCACGATGCCAATGCATGGCCGTCTGAACGCTATGCCGGCCTGCCCGCCCCGCGTGAGGATGAGCGTGTGATCCTGTGGGTGCAGAACAGTCATGCCGTGCCGATTCCGGCGGGAGCCATCGCGCTGGATCGCATGGGTGCGGAAAAACCGGTGGTGCTGGATAAGGTCATTCCCCCTTTCGCGACCGAGGCTTTGGATGTCGCTACGCTGCTGCCCGGGATATATTGGCCCGCACAGGTGGAAATTCTTGCGGGCCGTCATGTGGTCAGACCGCGCTATGAGGTGAGCCGCGGTGCATTGACCCGCATTGCGCATCCGAATGTGGAGCGTGCCGATCTACGGCCCGATCCGGGTATCCGTACCCTGTCCCCATTGCTGGGGCGGGGCTATCTGCTGCCATTCCCGATCCTGCCGCGTCGGTATTTCCGCAGTATCGCCCAGCCGACCCCGATGGCGCATGAGCAGAACTCCCTGCCACTGCGGCTCGATTTGTTCGCCCCGGATGGCCGGAAAGTGGCGGAGCATTTTCTGGGGAACTTGCCGCGTCAGCATGATCTGGCGCTCGATCTGGACACTCTTCTGCCGGAAGACGCACTGCCGGAGGGCGGCCATGGCGAGCTGGTCTATGATTTCCGTGATGGCGGAGATGCCGATGGCTGGCTGCACGGCTTGTTCCGTTATGAGCATCGCGTCTCCGGTCATGCGGCGGAGACCAGCTTCGGCGCGCATATCTACAACACGGCGATGACCTATCGCGGGGAGCCGCAATCCTATTCCGGGCCGCCGCCGGGCCTGTCTACGCGGTTATTCCTGAAACTGGGGGCGGACGGGCTGGAGAGCTTCGCGCATCTGATCTACCCGGCTTCCGCGTCCTGGCGTGCATTGTCCTGCACATCCCTGCTGCTGCATGATGCGGAGGGCAAGATGATTGCCGAGGAATCACTTGCGATTCCCTGCTCCGGCAGCCATGTGGTGCGGCCACACCGGGTTTTCGGTCCGGAGCTGATGGATGCAGCGGGAAGGGGCGGGTATGTGCTGATCCGTGACCGTACATGTCGACTGTTCGGATATCATGGTCTGGAACGGGCGGATGCTTTCTCGCTGGATCACATGTTCGGATTCTGAAGCTCCCCCTGTTGCTCCCTGGTGAAGTCTGGCCGGAGCGGTCCGGTTACAAAGAGGAACGGATATTGCCTGCCAACGGAAATTCTCCGGTCGCGGTTGAGCTGATCGCGGTGCTGGCGGCGGTCTCCGATGGCGATCCGCAGGTGCTGACGGTGCAGGAGGGGCATGCCCTTCCTTCCGGCCCGTTTGAGGAAGGGCATCGTTCCCTTCAGGCCGGCACACGCTCCTGGGTGGAACGGCAGACCGGCCATCCGCTGGGATATATCGAGCAGCTTTACACTTTCGCCGATCATGACCGCGCGGGGGATGGGCGCCGTGCGATTTCCATTTCCTATCTCGGGCTGACCCGTATGACGGAACGGCAGGTGGGCCGGCGCAACTGGTATGCCTATTTTCCATGGGAGGATCGGCGCGAGATGGGCGGGGTCGCGCTGGGGGCAGAGATTGCCCGCCGTCTGGAAACCTGGATCGCCGGGGCGGATGGTATGCTCCGCCAGCAGCGGACATTGCGGCGCGATGCCGCTTTCGGCACCGGTGGAGAGAAATGGAACGAAGAACTCGTTCTGCAACGCTACGAACTGTTATACGAAGCCGGGCTGGTGGCTGAATCCCGCGCGCCCACTGCCGGGCGCGTGCCGGGAATGTCTATGCTGTATGACCATCGCCGTATTCTGGCGACGGCAATTGCCAGGCTGCGGGCAAAGATCAAGTATCGTCCGGTGGTGTTTGAACTGATGCCGGATGCTTTTACCCTTGGTCAGCTTCAGGTGGCGATGGAGGCTTTGGCCGGACACCGCTTGCACAAGCAGAATTTTCGTCGCCAGATGGAGCAGCAGGAACTGGTCGAGGAAACCGGCGCTATGGCAGCGCAGACGGGTGGCCGTCCTGCGAAACTGTACCGCTTCCGGGGTGCTGTGATGCGGGAGCGGAGTATGGCTGGTTCCAAACTGCCCTTGGCCCGGGTGCCCTGACTGTTTCAGCTTGTCGGGTATCGGGATCGGAGCAGAAATAAAAAAGGGAGCATATGAATGGCCGGAAAAATGCTGGATTGGGCTGCTTATCGCGGTCAGTTGGGCGGCGAGCTGGGAAAGCTGGCGAAGGTTAACCCCGATGTCCTGAAAGGCCACGACATTCTTGCGGCGGCGGCACCGTCTCCGAATGTGCTGGATGCCAAAACGAGGGAACTGATCGCCCTTGCCGTTGCTGTCACGACACGCTGCGATGGGTGTCTGGCGTTCCATACCGAGGCGGCCCGTAAGGCGGGCGCAACGAAGGAGGAAGTGGCCGAGGCTTTGGGGGTTGCCATTGCCCTGAATACCGGCGCAGCTTTGGTCTATTCTGCCCGTGCCATGGATGCGTTTGGTGATCAGTCCGCGGACTGATCCTGCGTGAAAAGCTTGCCGCCGCTCGCATGTGGAGCCGGTGGCAAGCCGTCCATTGACCCGCCTTGTGTTACACAGGCAGATTGGTTTTCGCGCAGGGTGTGACGCTGGGCGAGGCGAGCAGACTGCGACGATCTGTAACGAGGCTGGCTATAATGAGGGCTGGAGCGTATGCAATTATTCAAAGCCGGACTGATCATGGGAATTCTGCTGGTCTCCAGCCATGCCCATGCCCAGCTCAATCCATTTTACACCAGCGTTGACGGTTCGGCCCTCAACAAGAGCGACCTGGCCACTCTTGGTAAGGCAGCGGGCCCGCTCTTAGGAAACGAGCCTCTGTTCAACGGCTCAACCCAACCGTGGTCCAATCCTAAGACCGGTAACAGCGGCACGTTGACCCTGGTTGAGCAGTACCAAAAGGACGGAATGTCCTGCCGAAAAATCAGATATGATGTGATGCTGAAAAGGCGCAATGCCCCAAATGTCTATACGCTGGACTGGTGCAAGACAGCGCAAGGTGTGTGGAAAACACGCTGATTTTCAGTCTTGCAAGCCTGGATAAAGGGGGCAGCGACCGGATTGGTCCTGCCCCTTTTCTGTCTGTCATGGGCGGGTCAATTTTTCGACCATGGCATAATCCTGCCGGTAATAATGACGGATAATCCGGCGGGCTTCGGGGGTAATCTCGACCCTTGTAGCCTGGGACGGGTTGAAGGGCTTGCGGAATATGGCTGCTTCTTCTGTCCCGACCAGATCGGCCATCGCATCATGTAACTGACTGAGTTCAATGGCGTGCGAATAGCGGATCGGATGTAGATGGCGATACTGCGGCACGACATGCGGATCGCCGTTCAACGACGCAAAAACAGCAAATTTCTCAAATGTTGACGGCTCTTCACGCATAATGCGTTGATATCGTGCGATCAGATCCTCTGCATTATGCCGGTCAAGAATTTTATTGCGAAACAGGCTGACGAGGCGTGCTTCAGGATCGCGCCACACAAAGATACGGGCGTCGTAATGGCCGAATGGCCAGATTTTGTATTTCCGCGGGATATGCCCAATGCGTGTTTCGGGATGGAGACCCATCGCAGCCTTGAAGCTGCTGCATCCGTTTTTGCGAATATAGGCATATAGAATACGCTTTCCGCCCAGCATGAAGGTCAAATGCTGCCTGCCAGGACGGAAGCGTCCGCGATTGTCGAAGGGCATTGTGGCGGTCGAAGGGGTCGGGCGCGTCGTCAGGAGGATGCTCCGGTGCTCAGACGAAAGAGCCCCAAGCTATACGCGCGCAGGGTGTAAGCTATTGATATGAATTGAAACGATATGTTGCTGGATCGGGTTCGCCTCATTTTTATCGGCAAATATGGAAAACAACTTGACAGCATTATGCTCATTTACAGCATAATGCTGTCAACGAAGGCCGATCTTTTATCTTAATATGCTCAAAAAGAGCATAATAGGAGGCGTGCTTGCTGGATTCGATCGAAAACGTTTCATCGCTTTACGACCGTGTAAAGCGCGTCATTCCCCCGATGGAATGGCCTGCTTTCGAAGGCGATATCGAGGCGATTCTACGGCTGAAGCGGGAACGCAACGCAGTGATTCTGGCGCATAACTACCAGACACCGGAAATCTTTCACTGCGTATCCGACATTGTCGGCGACAGCCTGAAACTGGCACGCGAAGCGCAGTTCGTCGACGCCGATGTCATCGTGCTGGCAGGCGTGCATTTCATGGCCGAGACGGCAAAACTGCTTAACCCGTCCAAGACCGTGCTGATTCCCGATATGGCGGCTGGCTGTTCGCTGGCCGACAGCATCACGGCGGCTGATGTGCGGCTGATGCGGGAGCGTTATCCCGGTGTTCCGGTGGTGACTTATGTGAATACCTCGGCGGCGGTGAAGGCGGAGAGTGATCTGTGCTGCACGTCCGGCAATGCACGGAAAATCGTGGAGCGGCTGGTGCAGGAAGGTCATGAGCGCGTCATGATGATCCCGGACGAGTATCTGGCACAGAACATAGCCAACGAAACCGGTGTCAACATCATTACCTGGGCTGGGCATTGCGAGGTGCATGAGCGCTTCACGCCCGAACAGATCAGGGAGTTGCGGGCGGAAAACCCCGGTATCGTCGTGCTGGCGCATCCGGAATGCCCGCCGGACGTGGTGGCGGAGGCCGATTATGCAGGCTCGACCGCGGGCATGTCGGATTATGTGGCGCAAAACAAGCCGGGCCGCGTCGTCCTGATCACGGAGTGCTCGATGAGCGATAATGTTGCCGTGCATCACCCGGATGTGGAATTCGTGCGTCCGTGCAATCTGTGCCCGCACATGAAACGGGTCACGCTGGCCAATATCCGGCACAGTCTGGAAACGATGACCCATGAAGTGACCATCGATGCCTCCGTCGCTGACAGGGCGCGCCAGGCAGTGGAGCGCATGCTGGCGATCTGAACCGCTTCGATCCTGTTGCCGTTTCGCCATGCCGGCACTGTTGGAGTCCAGACATATGGATCACTCATCCCTCGATGGGCGGGTTGTCATCATAGGGGCGGGCCTGGCCGGGCTGATGACGGCCCTGCGGCTGGCGCCTGTTCCCTCTGTGGTGCTGAGCGTTGCTCCGTTTGGGGAGCAGGCGGCAAGCGGCTGGGCGCAGGGGGGAATCGCATCTGCGCTCGGTCCGGATGATTCTCCGGTATTGCATGCTCAGGATACTCTGGCGGCCGGGGATGGCCTCTGTGACCCTGATGTGGTGGCCCGGATCACCGCTGCTGCTCCGGCAGCGGTGGAGGCGCTGGCGAAGTTGGGGGCGCGGTTCGATCGGGATGAGTCTGGCGCCTTCAGGCTGGGGCTTGAAGCCGCGCATAGTCGTCGTCGCATCGTCCACGCGCAAGGCGATGGCAGCGGACGAGAAATTCTTCGGGCCGTGCTCGCGGCAGCCAGAAATGAATCGTCGATAACGCTGCTGGATTGTGCGCGGGCGGTGCGGCTGATCACCGTCAATGGTGCCGTGGCCGGTTTGCTGTTTGCGCGGAAAGGATCATTTCACTGTATCCGCACCGGCCGCGTGGTGATTGCCACCGGCGGCGTCGGCGGTCTGTATGCCCATACCACCAATCCGAAAGGAGCTACGGGAGCGGGGCTGGCCCTTGCGGCTCGGGCCGGAGCGTTGCTGGGGGATATGGAGTTCGTGCAGTTTCATCCTACTGCCTTTGATGCCGGATGCGATCCGATGCCGTTGATCAGTGAGGCCGTCCGCGGTGAAGGGGCGGCTTTGATCGACGAGACAGGAGAGAGGTTTCTCCCTGACGATCTGGCGCCCAGGGATGTGGTATCGCGTGGCGTTTTCCGGCATCTCGCTGAAGGTCATCGCGTTTATCTTGACGCAACAAAGGCGGTCGGTGCCCGTTTCCCGGTTCGCTTTCCGGCTATTGATGCCATTTGCCGGGGGGCGGGCCTCAATCCGTCAGTGCAGCCAATACCGATCCGTCCCGCTGCGCATTACCACATGGGTGGTATCGTGGTGGACAAGGAGGGCAGAAGTTCCGTTCCCGGGCTGTGGGCTTGCGGGGAGGCGGCATGCACAGGTCTGCATGGAGCCAATCGGCTGGCGAGCAATTCGTTGCTGGAGGCCGCCGTCACCGGTGGCTGGGTTGCGGAGAGCATCGCGGCGCAGACGGCTCCGCCTGTTGTGCCACTGTTGCCAGCGCCTGCCATGCCTGACGCGATTACATGTGGTGCCGGCGATGCTGTGCGTGCCGTGATGAGTCGTGATGTCGGCGTCCTGCGTGATCATGCAGGGCTGAGCCGGGCTATTGCAGCGCTGCGCCCCCTTGCGGAGCAAGATGATGCGGCGTTGATCGGGCTGATGATTGCCGATGCTGCGCTGGCCCGGAAAGAAAGCCGCGGAGGTCATGCGAGGGATGATTATCCCTCTACTCTACTCCCGCTTCGGCGCAGCGAATCGGCGATATCTGTGCTGGCCCGTACCGCCTGTTCGATGAACGCTCAGGCCAGACCGGATAGTCCAGCAGTGCTGAAACAGGAGGCATCATGACCCCTTTGCCCGATCTGCTGCTGGAACCACTGGTCCGTGCCGCATTGCTGGAGGATCTTGGCCGGGCAGGGGATATTACCACGGATGCCGTCATACCGGCGACGCAGACCGCGCGCGTGGCTTTGCAAGCACGCCAGCCTGGGGTCATTGCCGGGCTTGACCTTGCCAGGCTCGCTTTTCATCTGGTGGAGCCACGGATCCATTTTTCTATCCACGTTCCCGATGGCGGTCGGGTGATGCCTGGGGATGCCATTGCCACCATTGATGGCCCTGCACGCGGGTTGCTGACCGGGGAGCGTGTCGCCCTTAATTTTCTGGGACATCTGAGTGGTATCGCGACGGCAACGGCCGGAATTGCCGATGCAATCGCCCATACCAAGGCGCGTATATGCTGCACGCGAAAGACGACACCGGGATTGCGTGCTGTCGAGAAATATGCAGTGCGTGCCGGTGGCGGCAGCAATCATCGCTTCGGTCTCGATGATGCGGTGTTGATCAAGGACAATCATATCGCCATTGCCGGAGGTGTGGCGACAGCCATCAAGCGGGCGCGTTCCAGCATCGGCCATCTGGTCAAAATTGAGGTCGAGGTGGATACACTGACGCAGCTGCATCAGGTGCTGGAATACGATATCGATGCCGTCCTGCTGGACAATATGGATCCGGCCACGCTGAGGCAGGCAGTAGGGATCATCAATGGCCGCGCCATTGCTGAGGCATCGGGGCGGATTACGCCGCAGACAGCACCAGCCATCGCTGAAAGCGGGGTAGATCTGATTTCAGCCGGATGGCTGACTCACAGCTCTGCGGTACTGGATATCGGGCTGGATTTTCTGGATTGACGACCGGTTTTCAGTCATCAGGAAGGTCGTTTGTGGCGGATGCGTTCATCCGCCACAGGATCGATATCAGGCGGCTATTTTCTGTCCGTTTTCCAAGGCACGCACCAGGGGGATGACCTCCTCCCCGAATGCCTTTAGCTCCTCCTGGAAATGAAGGAAGCCGGTCAGGACAAGGTCTATACCAAGCGATTTCAGAGTAAGGATGCGTTCTGCAATCTGTTGCGGCGTGCCGATCAGATTGGTGCGGAAGCCGTCATTATACTGCACCAGATCTTCAAATTTGCTGTCCTGCCACATGCCTTTTCCATCCGGAGAGGACTGACCGGCCTGTTTGACGGCAGTGCCGAAGGCCTCCACCGCTTCCTTGTCCGCAGCGCCAACGATGCGGGCAAGCTCCTGGCGTGCTTCCTGTTCGCTGCTGCGTGCAATGACGAAAGCATTGACGGCAAATTTTACAGTTCGGCCGTTTTCCGCTGCCAGAGCACGGACCTTGGTGATCTGCTCTTTTAAGCCATCCAGGCTGTTGCCGTTCATGAAATACCAATCGGAAACCGCGCCCGCGTTCCGCTGTGCCGCACTGGAATTTCCGCCCTGAAAAATCTCCGGATGCGGTTTGCTGAGTGGTTTCGGATTAAGCGTAAAATCGTTGATCTTGTAGAATTCACCATCATAGCTGAAATGGTCGGTGGTCCATATTCCCTTGAGAATATCAATAAATTCACGGGAGCGGCGATAGCGCGCCTCATGATCCGGCCAGCCAAGCCCCATGGCTTCCTGTTCGCCCTGAAACCATCCGCTGACAATGTTGACCGACCAGCGGCTATTAAAAAGATGATCGGCTGTGGCTCCGATTTTGGCGACCACCGCCGGATGCCATGGTCCGGGCAGAATGGCAGTGATCACGCGCAGCTTTTTTGTCGCCCCCAGCAAAGCGGCTGAAAACGTCGTGCTTTCATGCTGGGATTCAGCACCATAGCTGCCGATGAAGCGAATCTGTGTCAAAGCGTAATCGAAACCGACCTCTTCTGCCGTGCGGGCAAGCTCGACATTGTAGTCAATTCCCCAATGTGTGCGCTGGGGAATTTTACTGACGACCAGACCGCCGCTGACATTCGGTACCCAATAGGCAAATCGTAACTGGCTCATGGTCGTACTCTCAGCTCCAGGCGTGCAGGGGAGGGTTGATGCCATTCAGGTAGTAATTGCCGATGGCCGCATATTTCCAGCGCACAGGGTCATGCAGCGTATGAGTCCGCGCATTCCGCCAGTGGCGATCAAAATTGTATTTGCCATCCGTGGAGGAGGTTCCCCCCAATTCGAACAGTTTATTGGTGGCTTCGATAGCGATTTCTGTTGTCAAAACCTTGGATTCGGCGGTGATGATCTGCGCACGGGCCACGGTATCCGTGGTCGGATTGGCGACAGCCTCATCAATGGCGTGGCCTGCTTTCTCCAGTATGGCCAATGCGGCATTCAGACGAATCTGAAGGGAGGCAATCGTCTGAATGGTGTAGGGATCTTCCCAGGCATTGTCCTGTCCGGCATCAATCCAGGGACGTGCTTTCTCCCGGACGAACCGGATGGTGTCCTTGATGGCGGCTTCGGCGATACCGGCATCAACGGCAGCCTGAATGATCTGGAAGATAGCGCTTTCCGCCTGCACCGTGGCCGGATCATAGGCTTTGAAACCGGCGATCAGATGGGTTTTGGGCACCCTGACATGATCAATCAAGACTGTCCCGCTGGCCGTGCCACGCTGGCCGAAAGCCGACCAGTCATTGATGACCGTCAGGCCCGGTGCATTGCGATCGGCGATCGCGTACCAGGCGCGGTTCTGTTCATCCAGTGCTACAATCGGCACCAGATGCGCCAGCAATGCCCCGCTGGAATAATATTTTTGCCCGGTAACGATAACATGATCACCCTGATCGGTAAAACGCGTGATAAATTCAGCGACATTCTTGGTGCCTCGTTCCGAGAATGCATTGCCGAGACGTGTGCCGCGCAGGATCTCCCCGAACAGGATCGATTGTTGTTCCGGTGTTCCGTTGGCGCGGATGGAGAAAACAATGCCGAGATGATTTTGCGTGATCTGTCCAATGGAGGGATCGGCTGCGGAAATGATCCTGATCACTTCCGCCACGGTGGCATAGGAAACATCTGCGCCACCGAAAGCGCGTGGCACATTGATCGCCCACAGACCGGACTGGGAGTATGCATCCAATTCATCCCGGGGAATGGCCGAATGGCGGTCTCGTTCCGATGCACCTTCTGCAAAGCGTGCCGCAAGACGGTGAGCGACTTCGACCGCCTCCTCATCGCTGGTAATGACATGGGCAGGCTGAGCTGGCCGTGATACGCCGGGAACGCCCCGCTCGCCGCTTCCTACCCGATGCGGTGTAGAGGATGTGTCTGGGGTCGATGCTGTCCGCAGGCTTGCAGGATCGAGTTCCGTCACGCTCATGATCGGCTCCAGTATTTACTTAATTTGATCGTTTAATTTTTTAAGATGTGTCATTAAAAGTGTATAATGGTTGGCTATGCAAGAGGGAATTCACAAATTATGATTATTTTGCATAAATAACTAATTATAATAGTGAAATTTATCTGGAATTTGCAAACGATGTTCGTGCAGTCTCAACCCGTAAAAGAATCACAACCGATCAGCGGCCAGGGGTTCTACAGGCATATTGTCCTGATCGGTTGTGGTCTGTCCGGGGCTGCTTTTCTGGCTCATCTTATCCGCGATCATCCTGATTTTTCAGGCAGGATCACGGTGCTGGAGCCTTCAGAAAAGCTTGGGGCCGGGTTGGCATATGGCACATCCGATCCTGTGCATCGTACCAATGTGGCGGCAGCCCGTATGTCGCTTTTTCCCGATCTGCCCGATCATTTTGATGCATGGCTCAGGCAGAGAAATATACCCCATAGCGATGCGCATTCCACTCTGGAGGATGGACGGATATACGCCAGAAGGTCGGTATTTGGGGATTATGTCGATGACACGGTCCGCTCGGTTATCGAAGCCGCGTCTGGAATGGTTATGGTCCGTCATCTTCGGCTGCGTGCTGTTTCGGCCTCCCGGAATCATGCTGGCAAGTCTGGCTGGGGGATTACGCTGGAAGATGGATCGCTCATTGCGGCGGATATTCTGGTATTGGGCGTCAGTCACACCGCGCCCGACTTGCCTGCAACGCTGCGTGGATGGGCGGGGGAAAAGGGACTGGTCGCCGATCCGTGGCAGCCCGACGCACTGGCCGATATTGCGCTGGATGCGCCGGTTTGCATTATCGGCACCGGGCTGACTGCATGCGACGTAATCGCCTCGTTGCGAGCGCGAGGGCATCGTGCCCCCATGACGGCTTTGTCCCGACGCGGATTACTGCCCCGGCCACGGACTCTGCTGCCGGTCGAGGCTGCTGGAGATTTCAGCACTGAGCCAGCCCGAACGGCATCAGCTCTGCTGCGCCGTATCCGCCGCACCATTGCCGCTGGTGAAGTACAGGGACGCCCATGGGAGGATGTGATTGATGCCCTGCGTGTTCAGGCTCCCATTGTATGGGGCGCTCTGAAGACAGAGGAAAAACGACGCCTGTTACGACATGCGCGGCCATTCTGGGATGTGCACCGTTTCCAGTGCGCTCCTCAGATCGATGCAGTGGTCAGACAAGGGCTGGAAGAGGGCTGGTTGACAGTACGGGCGGCCTCATTGGTTTCAGCGGATAGGGAGGCATCCGGTGACATTGTTATGACCTTCCGTGCACGGGGGCAGTCAGATACCAGCCGTACGACCGTACGGGCCGTGGTGAACTGCACCGGCCCCGGCCATCGCTCGGTGGTAGAAGCCCATCCGGTTCTGCATGCGTTGGAGGAGCAAGGCGTATTACGCTCCGACCCTTGCCGTCTGGGTATTGATGTGGATTGGGAAAGCCGGGTGCTGGATCGTGACGGTACGGCATGGCCCGATGCTTTTGTCGTAGGACCGCTGGCCCGTGGCACACATGGAGAGCTGATGGGATTGCCGCAGGTCACAACCCAGCCGAAGGCTGTAGCGGCTACGGTTGCCGCGCTCGCAGCAAAGAGTATTGCCCCTGCTGATATAAAGGTATGATGCGTAGAAGGAGGAAAGACGGGACTTGTCATCCGTTTTTTTCCTCCCGCTTGGGGAAGAGATTTATTCGTGTTTGGTATCTACCGTCATCGTATGCAGTAGAATTGCGACATTGCGATCATCAGCCGAATACATGACGGATGATGGTTTCACCGCATCAGGCAGCGCAAATTTCAGGACAACGACGCCGTTTTTTCCCTTGTCCTCTGACGGAGCCGGGATAATGGCTTCGAACCGGTCATCCCAGCTGCTTGTTGTGAACCAGCCGATGAAATGCTGATTGGCGAATAATCCGATGTGCTGCCTGTCATGATGTCTGGCAGTGAAAGCAGCCAGACTGAAGGAGAGATGGAGGGGATAGGTGGCTCCTTCGGGCAGGCGGAAACGGATCCATGCATTGGCTCCGTCGCTCCATGTGCCTGTTGCTTCCGGATTGGACCATCCTTTGCCGAGCAGATGGAGGCCCTCTCCCTGCGCACCGAATGAGATTGCTTTCCCGAGGGCGATCGGTGGCAGATTTGCGGCGATTGCCGCCGGGTCTGTCCAGATGGAGTAAGGCCAGACCATGATGGTATTGTCTTTATAATGCAGGATACGGGCCGGTGGCCCGAACTGCTGCACAGCCGTTTCCTCGCAATGTCCTGCTTTGCCGCAGTCGAACCAATGATGCGGCATGATCAGAAATATATCCTTTGTGTTCGGCGGGATATCGCTGGCCTCGTACCAGGTATCGGAGGTTTGAGCGCCTCCTTCTGTAATATGGCCGCTTATGGCTTCCGCATGCACGGAACGGAGCGTGACTTTGCCGTGGCTGACCCAGTGCACTGCATTGGCGCTGTCTTCTCCATAAGGACCATATCCATAAGACAGCCCGTTTTCCACCAGGAAGCTGCTCAGTCCATCCATAGACTGCGTGTCTGCTTTTAAGGGATGAGACCAGCTTTCTCGTCCGCTGAGCAAGCCGGCTATGACGATAAGGACCGCATAGGTTGTCAGTCCGTATTGTTGCCATGCCGCCATATCGGCCCGGCGCCGGGCGGCAAGGCTGACCCCGGCAATAATCCATAATGCGAAAGGGGCAATGAAAAAGCGCAGGGACTCAAAAGCCGGATCAGAGAAGACCAGCAGGAACAACACCAGAATCGCCGGATAGGACAGCAGCGCGGTCGCGGTGATAAATCGCAGCTGGGGAGATGTCCGATCCATCAAACTGCGCCGCAGAGGGAGCAGCAGGATGATGGTTGCGATCGCAAAAGCGATACAGGCAATGATGGCGGGCAGAGAGAGTCTGTCTGTCAGCGCACTATGCCCCAGCGGAACCGGATTGAACCATGCGGGGACAATCAGCAGGGCGGTTTTGAGTGCCGGCCATGCCCGCTCGGGAGAAAAGCTCATTTGCGGAGCGGAGGAAGCGAGAAACGTCGCCTGACCGAAAATTCTGGTGCGGTCCAGCTCAAGGGCACCGGCAAGGGCTATAGCCAGTGCGACAGAGACAACTCTTTCCCGTATTCCCGAACCGGTGATCAGAACCCATCCGCAGGCGGCGATGGCGGGCAGCAGCATGGCCCCGTTCAGCCAGGGGTCCGAAAGTCCTCCGATCATGAAGGCCAGAACTGAAAGAAGAATATAGCCCGCATGTCCCCATCTGTTGCGGGGTGTCAAGGCACAGCAGGCTGCCAGCAATCCAGCCAGTCCCCAGAACAGTGAAATATTATGGCTGACGGGATGAGCAAGATATCCGGGATGAGCCACCGCAGAGCAATCGGCGGCCAGCATCAGTGCGGCGGTTGTCAGCCCGGCGAGGGGGCCTGCCAATCTGGCTGTCAGTATGCCGCCCATGGCGCAGAGTGCCACAAAGACGGCCCATCCTGCCCATGCCGGGCTCAGTGCTGCCGGGCCTATGGTTTCGAACGCGGCATAATAAAAAGGATAGAGAGAAAACAGCCAGTTATCCTGGGTCGCATGCCATGAACTGATAAAGGATAGCCCGTTCTGACGAATACCCTGCCAGACAACGTAGGGGGCTGCGTTATCGCTGTCGAACCCGAACGCATCAAAGCTTGTATGCAGGCTCGACCAGAGTGCCGCGAGGATGGCAATGATCAGGCCGCCCAGTAATACTTTATGGCGAAAAGAGCGATTCAAAACAGAACCTCGATAGGGATAAGGATCAGGGCAAGGACGGAAACGGAATGCAGCCGACTACTATCGTATAATCCAGCTCCAAGATATTCTCTTCTGCGGCAGATCAGGACGCAGGAGACTCGATGCCGCAACGATCCCGTTTATCGCCCCGGCCATTATCCTCTTGGACATCCCCAGTCTTGCGGCGTGTCATATTGCGGCAGGGCATGGCAGCCGGACTGGCGTCGCTGGGATTGTCATTACGACCTTCGCTTGCCGGGCAGGTAACGCAGCCTACATCCTTTGATGTCGAAACGCTGGAAGAGATGGCACGCACTCTGGCCAGCCTGCCTTATGTTCCCCCGTCGCAACAACTGCCCGAAACGCTGGCAGGCCTTGATTACGAGCGATATGGCAAAATCAGATTTCTCCCCGATCATGCCTTGTGGCATGGGCGTGGTGAGCGGTTTGAAGCAGAGTTTTTCCATCGTGGCTATCTGTTCAAGGATCGTGTAGCCATCAATGAGATCGTGAACGGCATCAGCCATCCGATCCGCTATGATCCTGCATGGTTTGATTTGGGCGATATCTCGCCGCCGGAGGATGATATCGGGCTGGCCGGTTTCCGTATTCTGGCCCGCTTCCCCGGCGCTTCCCCTCGGGACCGAAAGGAGATCGCGGTTTTTCTGGGGGCGAGTTACTTTCGAGCCGTAGCGCCAGGACAGAATTTTGGTCTGTCAGCACGTGGACTGGCTTTGGGCAGCGGTGAGAACGGTGCGGAGGAATTTCCGGTTTTCCGGGAATTCTGGCTGGAGCGTCCGCAACAGGATGCTGATCATCTGGTGATTTATGCGCTGCTGGACAGTCCTTCCCTCACGGGCGCCTTCCGCTTCGTGCTGCGTTCCGATGTCGAGACGGTGATGGATGTCGATTCCGTCCTGTTTCCGCGGCGCGATATCGCCAATATCGGCATTGCGCCGCTGACCAGCATGTTCTGGTTCGACCCCAGCTATCGGGTGGGGGTGGATGACTATCGGCAGGCGGTCCATGATTCGGATGGTCTGCTGATCCATACCGGTGCCGGAGAGACAATCTGGCGCAGCCTTGCGGATCCGGCGCAGGTACAGTTTTCGTCTTTTGCCGACCACTCTCCCCGTGGTTTCGGACTTATGCAGCGTCAGCGGGGCTTTGATGCTTATGAAGATATCGGTGCCCGCTATGATTTACGCCCCTCTGCCTGGGTGGAGCCTGATGAGGATTGGGGGGAGGGGGCTGTGCATCTTGCCGAATTGCCGACCGGTACGGAATTTCAGGATAATATTGTCGCTTTCTGGCGTCCGACCGCACCGTTGAAGGGTGGGCAGCAGTATCGCTACGCCTATCGTTTGCGCTGGTGCGATGATATTTCGGCACGCACTCTGGCAAGAGTGGTTGCATTCAGGGCCGGTGCCAGCGCCGATCCCAAACGGCGGTTTTTCATGCTCGATCTGGCGGGGGGCGATTTAAGAGCGGATGAGAGGATGCTGGATGCGATGGCGCCTCCCGCATCCCCCCGTCAGCTTGCCGCCATGCTGGTGCCGGAGGTGATATGTTCAGCGGGGCAGCTCAAATGGGCCGAGATCAAGCGTATCCCTGCCTATCCGGTGGCATCGATGCACGGCATGAGACGCTCCGGCGTGGCACTTTATCGTGTGGGGTTCGAACTTGAGCCCGGTGATGCATCTTTGGTCGATCTGACGGTTCGGGTCAGGCGAGGTAGAAAAGTGGTTTCGGAGACCTGGATGTATCGCTGGACAGCGAAAGATCATCCCAGGCCTTGATCCTGGAATGGCCAGGTGCCTCCTCCCCCAACAAAAAAGTTCGGATAATATTCTGGAAAAGACTGTGCAGGCCACTGAACATGACCTTGCAACTGCATTCTGTATTGAGGCCGGGACAGTCTTTTCTTGCTGCATTGGCAGGCTTAACGGCACTCCCATCAATCGCCAGGGAACAGCTGGCATGACAATCATGACCGAATAGCGGGCAGCTGCCAGCAAACAGTTTTGCAGACCATCTGCCAATCGCAGAGTGTTGAAAACTGACTAATGCATTGAAATAATGGCGCGCCCGGAAGGACTCGAACCTCCAACCCCCAGATTCGTAGTCTGGTGCTCTATCCAGTTGAGCTACGGGCGCCGCGCTGACGGGGGCGATGTAGCCTGACTGTCATAAGGGCGCAAGAGCCAGCCCGATATTTTTTTCGATCCCGAAGACAATGCAGCATCGTGCAAAGGATATGGCTATTTTTAAAGCATATTGCCAATATTATGGCCTGTAAAAAATATATTTTTATCTTCTTTCATGTATTTGAAAGGTCAAGAACGCTTTTGACTGATTCGATGATCCGTGAAATATCGCTTTCGCGTGACAGACGATGGTTGCCATCCCGGATCAGCGTCACGACAAGATCAGGAACGCTTCCGTCAGGGCGGGTGATGGTCTGGGAAAGGAGGGTCGCAGTTTCCCATGGAACCTCGTGATCTTCCTGCCCTTGCAGCAGCCTGATGGGGCAGGACAGAGGCAGAGGCGCATTCAGCAGCAGATGTGTGCGCCCATCCTCGATCAGACGTCGTGTGATCGGCACAGGCGGTCCGTAGGGATTGGGGGCCATCAAGACGCCCTCGCGAAGCAGGGTTTCGCGTTCCTCTGCCGGCATGACATCCCACATCAGGCGCTCGGTAAAATCCGGAGCCGCAGCAATACCGACCAGCCCGACAACACGATCACCAAGCTGCCGGGCCGCCAGTAACGCGATCCACCCTCCCATGGAGGAGCCAACGAGGATCAGTTTCCCTCGCACGGTTTTCTCAATCACAGTCAGGGCATCGTTCAGCCATGTGCCGATGCAGCCATCTTCGAATCGTCCTTCGCTCTGACCGTGGCCGCTGTAATCCAGCCGGAGCATGGCCTGTCCCTCAGCCTCGCACCATGCAGCAAGCCGCAGGGCTTTTTCTCCCTCCATATCACTTCGGAATCCCGGCAGAAAAACCACAGTGGGACTGCGTCCTGCATGGCAATGTGCTGCCAGCCTGATGCCATCGGGGCGGACGATCTGGCTTGCTGTCATAAGAGGCTTCCTCTTCTCCAATGGAGGGCACGGACTTATACCCGGTTTATTGCGTTTCGCCTGACGACCGCAAACGGGAGAGAGAATGCCGGATTCTGATCGGGCGGACCGGATTCATACCGCGCCATGCGTTTTACAGGTGCTGCCTGCCCTGGATGTAGGCGGCGTGGAGCGGGGTACGCTGGAAATGGCACAGGCGATTACGGAGGCCGGAGGACGGGCGCTGGTCGCCAGTGCGGGTGGCCGGATGGTGCCGGGGCTGGAGCGTAGGGGGGGGAAACATGTTCTGATCCCGGATATGCCTGCCAAGCAGCCATTCAGGATTCTGCGCAATGCCCGCACGCTGGAGCGGCTGATCCATCTGGAAGATGTTCGGTTGGTCCATGCACGTTCCCGTGCACCAGCCTGGGCGGCTTATCGTGCGGCGCGGCGCATGAATGTCCCGTTTGTCACGACCTATCACGGTGTGTATAGCGAGTCCTTTCCCTTCAAACGGCATTATAATGCAGTGATGGCAAAGGGGGATCGCGTCATTGCGATCAGCCAGCATGTGGCGGCGCTGGTGGCGCAGCGTCACGGGGTGGGGCCTGACCGGCTGCGTATTATCCCCCGCGGTGTCGATCCGTTGTTGTTCGACCCGGCCATGATCACCGGCCCTCGTATTCAGCGTCTGGTTCAGCAATGGCAATTGCCGGAAGGGGATATTTTTTCCCTTGTTCTGATGCCGGCGCGTTTCAGCCGTTGGAAGGGTCAGCACATTCTGCTTGATGCTTTGGCCCGACTTCAGCGCGCGGATGTGATCTGCGTTTTCATTGGGGGAGATAAAGGGCAGCAGGATTATGCCCGTTCCCTGATGGAGCGCGCGAAAGAAAACGGTATTGCCGGCCAGATCCGGTTGGGCGGTATTTGTGATGATATGCCGGCCGCACTGAGCCTCGCTGATTGCGTTGTACATGCATCGCTGGAAGCGGAACCGTTCGGGCGAACAGTCATTGAGGCGCAGGCGATGGGGCGGCTGGTTATCGCCAGCGATCTCGGAGGGCCACGGGAAACGGTGGAGCATGGGGTCAGTGGTTTGCTGGTGCCGCCGGCGGATGTGGAAGCGTTGGCAGTTGCTTTGGCCGAAACACTGGCTTTGCCGCCGGATGTACGGGCCGAGGCGGGATGGCGGGCACGACAGAAAGTGCTGGAGCGCTACACCACGGATGCGATGCAGAGAGCGACATTGGATGTTTACAATGAATTGCTCGGCTGAGGGGCTATTCGGCCATTACGCGCTTTTTGCTGCACTGCGACAATAAAAATCGCCCCTTTTTGTGCATCGCACAATAATCGTTTCTCGGATTATGCGGATATTATTTTGCAGTTAATGCAAAAGCATGTTGACTTAGTCCCAAAAGCTGAAATAACAATTCTCTCAGGAAAGAGATTTCCTCTATCGCCGGTCAGGTGAAGTCTCATGGCATCGCGCCGAGGCGTGATGGGTAGGGATCGGAGCAGCAGCCACTTTCCTGGCTGTATTGTCTTCGGTGGTCCTGCGTCGACGGAGTTTTCGACTGCTCCGGTTTCACGACTCAAGGAGACGATGGAATATGCATCGCTGAAATTTCCATTGCTTTCAAATGGCCTGATCCTGAATGGCAAACAGCCTGTCAGATAAGGCCCATCACCAAAAATCCAAGAATAATCCAGAATAAAATTAAAATCAGGGGAAAGGTCTCTTATGAAACAGCAAACGCTGTCCCGTGTTTGTGCCATGATGCTGGGCATCGGCGCTCTGGCGGTTTCTTTCCAGGCTCAGGCAAATGATGAGCTGGTGAAACTGTCCAAGGATTCTGCAAACTGGTCGATGCCTGCTGGTGATTATGCAAACCAGCGCCACAGCGCCCTGAAGCAGATTACGGTTGCCAATGCCAGCAAGCTGCGTCCGGTATGGAGCTTCTCCACCGGCGTTCTGCGTGGCCATGAAGGTGGTCCGCTGATCATCGGCGATGTCATGTATGTGCATACGCCGTTCCCGAACAAGGTTTTCGCCCTCGATCTGAACGACAATGGTCGTATCATCTGGGTGTACGAGCCGAAGCAGGATCCGGATGTCATTCCGGTCATGTGCTGTGATACAGTGAATCGTGGCGTTGCTTATGGTGATGGCAAGATCATTCTTCACCAGGCGGATAACGGACTGGTCGCGCTGAATGCCAAGACCGGCAAAGAAGTGTGGAAGGTTATGACGGGCGACGCCAAGAAAGGCGAAACCGGTACCTCTGCACCGCTGGTCATCAAAGATAAGGTGATGGTCGGCATCTCCGGCGGTGAATTCGGTATTCAGGGCCGCCTGATGTCCTTCAATCTGAAGGATGGTTCCAAGGCCTGGACGGCGTATTCCGTCGGCACGGATGATCAGATCCTGTTCGATGACAAGACCACGGCAATGGGCAAGCCTGTCGGTAAGGACAGCTCCATCAAGACCTGGCAGGGCGATCAGTGGAAAACGGGTGGCGGTTCCACATGGGGCTGGATTTCCTATGATCCGGACACCAATCTTGTCTATTACGGCTCTGGTAACCCCAGCACCTGGAACCCGGTTCAGCGCCCTGGCGATAACAAGTGGTCCATGACCGTTTTCGCGCGTGATGCGGATACCGGCGTCGCGAAATGGGTCTATCAGATGACCCCGCACGACGAATGGGACTATGACGGTATCAACGAAATGATTCTTGCCAACACCAAGGTGAACGGCAAGGAAACCAAGGCGCTGGTGCATTTCGACCGTAACGGCTTCGCCTATGTGCTTGATCGTGTGACGGGTGAGCTGCTGCAGGCGAACAAGTTCGATCCGGCGGTGAACTGGGCCACGGGTGTGAATCTGAAGACCGGTCTGCCTGATCGTGTGAAGAAATACTCCACCGAAGCCGGTGGTGAAGATCACAACACGAAGGGTATCTGCCCGGCCGCATTGGGCTCGAAGGACGAACAGCCTGCTTCGTTCGATCCGAAGACTCATATGTTCTACGTGCCGACCAATCATGTCTGCATGGATTACGAGCCGTTCAAGGTGTCCTACACCGCGGGTCAGCCTTTCGTGGGTGCGACGCTCTCCATGTTCCCGCCTGCGGGTGAGGATCATCTGGGCAACTTCATCGCTTATGATGTGGACAAGGGTAAGATCAACTGGTCGATCCCGGAAACCTTCTCCGTCTGGGCTGGTGCTTTGTCGACGGATAGCGGTGTCGTGTTCTATGGCACGCTGGATGGCTTCCTGAAGGCAGTCGATGCCAAGAACGGCAAGCTGCTCTACAAATACAAGACCCCGTCCGGCATCATTGGTAATGTCACACCTTACGAACATAAGGGTAAGGAATACATCGCCGTTCTGTCCGGCGTCGGTGGCTGGGCCGGTATCGGTATGGCCGCTGGTCTTGCGGGTGACACCGAAGGTCTGGGTGCGGTCGGTGCCTATAAGGCTCTGTCCAGCTACACGCAGCTTGGCGGTGTGCTCACGGTGTTTGCCGTCGAGTAAATCGTCGAGGCATGTCCTCCCTGGGACATGATATTTCCAACCACTTCCCGGTGCCTTCGGGCACCGGGCTTTTTATTTCTTTTGATTTTATCTTTATTTTAGCTCAATGCGTGATCAAGCCTGTTCCAGTCGCGGTTGCTCTTGGGCAACCCGAAACGGAACAGGCGATCATCCCAATCAAAGCGCCTTGTCATAATACCTGCTTTATTCAGTCGGTCATGAATCATCATGTTGTCCGGGTGACAGGTCAGTCTGAACAGGCTGGTTCCCCCGAGAATCTCGAACCCTTTTGAAATCAGCAACCTATCCAGACGTTCTGCCGCTGCCTCAAGACGCGCCATGGTTGCTTGCTGCCACGCATGATCCGTCAGGGCTGCCCGGGCAATAGTGATCGCAGCACCGGAGACCGGCCACGGCCCCAAAATACGCCGCAGAAAATCAGCATGGTCTGGTGGTAAAATCGCAAAGCCAAGCCTCAGCCCCGCCAGGCCATAGGCTTTTCCAAAAGAACGAAGAGCAATGGCGGCAGAATGCTGTATCGTGCCAATGCTTTGGATTCCTTTTTCGAAATCGGCAAAGGCCTCATCGACGATCAGCCATCCTTTCTGGTCTGCCATGCGATCAGACAGGATGCGCAGATCGGATAGCGTGTAGCGTGTACCATCGGGGTTATTGGGATTGCAGACGATGCTGATGCTGGCTTCCGATTTTTGATCCGGATCGGGGAAGCGGCATGTCTGGACGACGCGATGCCCATGCAGCACCCAGGATGCTGCATGTTCTGCATAGGTAGGGCCAACGACATTCACGATCCGGTTTCGACCGCCCAGGCAGAGCGGCAGCAAGCCGATCAGGCACTGTGATCCTGGGGCGGCCACGACCCGGGATGCATCGGCGACACCGTATTGCTCGGCCGCGATCCGTTCCAGTGTGGCAAGGTCATCGGGATCGGGCAGGGCGCTCCATACATGGGCGGGCAATGCGGGGACAGGGTAGGCGAAGGGATTGATCCCCGTGGAGAGATCCAGCACCGGGGTCGGCGCATCGGGGTTGGAATGGCGAAAGGCGGAGATCCGGCCACCATGAGACGGAGGGCTTGCTTTTCCGATGCTCACGCGGCACCCCATCCCGGATGATGCATTTCGACGGCTCTTCCTTCTGGCATGTCCTGTTTCCGGCGCATGCGCTGATCCTGCTGGTGGCGCTCTGTCTTGATGCGGGCTTCGGATATCCAGCCTTGCTTCAGCGTCGGCTTGGCCACCCGGTGCAGTGGATTGGCGCTCTGATCACGCTGTTGGAGCGATGTGGCAACCGACCTGCTTTTCCCCCGCTCTTGCAGAGAGTGTTCGGGATTGTGAGCCTGATTCTGCTGCTGGCAGTCACAGTGCTGCCCGCTATCGGCATGACGTATCTGGCTCTGCGCTGGTTTCCGCTCTGGAGCGTCATGCTGCTGTCTGCCCTGCCGGTTTCGGCTTTGATCGCACAGAAAAGCCTGTATCAGCATGTCGCTGCCGTGGCGGAGGGGCTGCATCGGCATGGCCTGTCCGGTGGCAGGGAGGCTGTTGCGATGATCGTGGGGCGTGATGTCGCGGTGCTGGATGAGGCCGGCATTTCCCGTGCGGCCATCGAAAGCCTGGCCGAGAATTTCTCCGATGGAGTGGTGGCACCTGCACTCTGGTGTCTGCTGGCGGGGCTGCCGGGCATTGTTGCGTACAAGGCCATCAACACGGCGGATAGCATGATCGGCCATCTGTCGCCCCGCTATGCCATGTTCGGATGGGCGGCAGCGCGTCTGGATGATCTGGTGAATCTGCCTGCCTCCCGGCTTGCGGCTTTGTGTCTTGCCCTTGCAGCACGCCAGCGGCGGGCGGAGGCTTTCACCGCGATAAGGAGGGACGCCGGATTGCACCGTTCCCCCAATGCGGGTTGGCCGGAGGCCGCCATGGCTGGTGCGCTCGGGCTGCGTCTGGCAGGTCCCCGGCTGTATCATGGTGTCGCGGTTGAGGATGCCTGGATGGGGCATGGCCGCAAGGACGCTGATGTGGGGGATATCCTGCGCGCACTCGGGCTGTTTCGTCGCGCCTGCCTGCTGCTCTGGCTGCTTGTGCTGCTGACCCTGATCGCTGCCGTGGCGTTTGGCTGAACCGCATCTCATGCTGACAGGGCCAGCAGCCGGTCGATAGCGACATGCGCCTCCATATGGTCGGCCAGAGCATCGAGAGCATGCTCGACAGCATCCTCGTGATCGCCGCCATGGCTGCTCACATCAAGGGTCGCGAGCAGGTGACGCCTGAAAGCCCCCCCATGAAACAGGCCATGGAGATAGGTTCCCATCACCACCCCATCGGCTGAAACACATCCTTCCGGTGCATCGGGACCGAGCGACAGCAAGGGCCGCCGCAATCCTGAGCCGGTTGTGATCCCCATATGCATTTCATAGCCGCTGACCGGCACATCATGATTGAAGAGATGACCGCTGCGGGAGGTCAGGATTTTATGCGGTTCCAGCACGGTCTCGATCTCCAGCAGCCCCAGCCCGGCGGCGCTGCCGGCGGGACCTTCAAACCCTTGAGGATCGTGAATGGCACGCCCCAGCATCTGATAGCCTCCGCACAGACCGATGATGCTCCGTCCTCTGCGCCGGTGCGCCAGAATATCGATGTCCCATCCATGGTGACGGAGAGCTGCCAGATCGGCGATCACTGTTTTCGATCCCGGAATGATAATCGCGTCCGCCACTGGCAGGGGCTGTCCCGGCGGCACCATGACCAGTGTCACGCTGTCTTCGGCGGCCAGAGGATCGAGATCATCGAAATTGGCAATATGCGGCAGCATCGGCACGGCAATGACGGTGTTTCCCGATCGTGTCGGTGCTGATAGGCCGCGCAGGAGATCGGCGGCATCTTCGGCCGGCAGGGCGCGGGCGGCCTCGCAATGCGGCACCAGTCCGAGCGCTTCCCAGCCGGTCTGCTGTTCGATCAGTCGCATTCCTTCTGCGAACAGCGATGGATCGCCGCGCATACGATTGACCAGAAACCCCCGCACCATCGCAGCATCGTCCGGGTCCAACACGGTTTTGGTGCCGACCAGCGCGGCAATGACGCCGCCGCGATCTATGTCACCCGCAATGACCACCGGAACATTGGCGGCGCGGGCAAAGCCCATATTGGCGATGTCGCCTGCACGCAGATTGATTTCAGAGGCGCTGCCGGCCCCTTCCACCAGTACGATGTCGGCCTGTTTCCGCAAGATGCCGAAACTTTCCAGCACGGTCCCCAGAAGCTGTGGCTTCATGGCCTGATAGGCCCGGGCTGTGGCCTGACCATGGACTTTTCCCTGCACCACGATCTGTGCGCCGATCTCGCTTTGCGGCTTCAGCAGGACGGGATTCATGTGATGGGAAGGGCTGATCCGGCAGGCGCGGGCCTGGAGAGCCTGTGCCCGCCCGATTTCACCACCGTCAGCGGCAATGGCGGCATTGTTGGACATGTTCTGCGGCTTGAAAGGGCGCACGACCAGCCCACGCCGTGTGAGTGCACGGCTCACCCCGGCCACCAGCAGGGACTTCCCGACCGAGGAGCCGGTTCCCTGTATCATGAGGGTCCGGCTCAGAACTCGATTCCTTCCTGCGCCTTTACCCCGGCGGAGAAATGATGCTTCACAGCGGTCATTTCGGTGACGAGGTCGGCGGCCTCGATCAGACCGGGTTTTGCATTGCGCCCGGTAATGACGACATGCTGCATGTGTGGGCGTGTGGAAAGCCCCTGTAACACTTCTTCCAGCGTGAGATAGTCGTAGCGCAGGGCGATATTCAGCTCATCCAGGACCAGCAGGTCGATGTCGGGGCGTTGCAACAGGCTGAGTGCCTGATCCCAGGCCCGGCGGCAGGCGGCGATGTCGCGCGCCTTGTCCTGCGTTTCCCACGTAAAGCCCTCGCCCATGGTGTGCCATTCGATGCGGTCTCCGAACACGGTCAGGGCGTCGCGCTCTCCGGTTGACCAGGCCCCCTTGATGAACTGCACAACGGCACATCGTTTGCCTCGGCCCAGGCTGCGCAGCATCAGACCGAAGGCGGCGGTCGATTTGCCCTTGCCAGGCCCGGTATGGACGATCAGCAGCCCTTTTTCCTGTGTCTTGGAAGCAACTTCGGCATCCTGCACCGCCTTGCGATGGGCCATCTTGTCGCGGTGGCGGCGTTCTTCTTCCGTCCCGGTTCCCGGTGCTTCCGTCATCGCAGGCTTCCCCCCTCAGGCTGTTTGAGCGGCAGGGCGCACCCTGCCGCGATCAGCAGCACGCGGCCCGCGCCTGCCGCGATCCTCTGGTTCAGCAATCCGGCCTCATCGCGAAAGCGGCGTGCCAGCGCATTGTCGGGGACTATGCCCAGCCCGACCTCATTGGCAACCAGAATGGTGCAGGCGCTGCGGCGTGCCAGCGCGTTTTCAAGTGCTTCCATAGCGGCTGGCAGATCATGTTCGCCCAGAATGAGATTGCTCAGCCACAGGGTCAGGCAGTCCACCAGCACAGGGCGTGCCGGATGCTCGATCAGGGCTGTGGCGATATCCAGCGGGGCCTCGACGGTTTCCCAGCCAGCGACCCGTGCGGCGCGATGTGCCTCAATCCGGGTCCGCATCTCCGCATCGAAGGCCTGTGCGGTGGCGATATAGCGCCAGGGAGAAGGCAGAGAGGTGATCAGCGCCTCGGCATGACGGCTTTTTCCGGATCGTGCGCCGCCGATGATCAGGGTTGCGTGCGGCCAGCGCGTTGTTGCCGCCGCATTCGGCATGATCATGTTTGACTTCATCAGGCGGCGGCTCCTAAATCCCTGCACGATGGTTTTTCCGTGCGGATCGATCTCCGTGCCGGAAAATGAAAAGGGAACGCGATCCAGCACATGCGCCGGCCAGTCCGTTGGTTGTGCGATGTCGCGGCTGCCCCCGCAACTGTAGGCGGAGAGTATTTTGCCCGGTCTGCTCCGGAGAATAAACCCGGAGCACCGTATCGCCACTGATCCCGGATCCGGGACTGGGAAGGCAGGTGGAATACGTCTGATCCGTGAGCCAGGAGACCTGCCATCGTCCGGATCGCGAAACCGCGCGGGGTGCGCCGGGATCGTCTTTCCGCTTCAGGCCGGTGGTCTGGAGGCGATTATCTGTTCGCGCACCCTGACCGGTCTCTGGACGACCGTATTCTGTGCGAGGAAGAACAGCCATGGCCATTGCCTCCCCCGTTCCCGCGACCATCGTGACCGGATTTCTCGGCGCGGGCAAAACGACTTTGGTGCGGCATGTGCTGAGTGCTGCGCGCGGGCGTCGTATTGCCATCATCGTCAATGAGTTCGGTTCTCTCGGAATTGATGGTGATCTCCTGAAAAGCTGCGGCATCGAGGGCTGCACGGAGGATAATATCGTCGAACTGGCCAATGGCTGTCTGTGCTGCACGGTCGCCGATGATTTCCTGCCGACCATTGAGGCGTTGCTGGGCCGCGCCCAGCCACCCGAGCATATCCTGATCGAGACCTCCGGCCTTGCTCTGCCGAAGCCTCTGCTGAAAGCGTTCAACTGGCCGGGTGTAAAAGGCCGGGTGACGGTGGATGGGGTGGTGACGGTGCTGGACGCCCCTGCCGTGGCATCAGGCCGCTTTGCCGATGATCCGGATGAAGTGGCGCGGCAGCGTGCGGAGGATCCGAACCTCGATCACGACAATCCGCTGGCCGAGGTGTTCGAGGATCAGCTTTCCGCCGCTGATCTCGTGCTGCTGAACAAGGCTGACCAATTGGATGATGCGGCGCTCGCTTCAGTGCGGGAAGAGGTGGAACGGCATCTGCCGCGTGCGGTCAAGGTGATCGCGACCAGAGAGGGGCAGCTGGACCCCGCCGTGCTGCTGGGTCTGCATGCCGCGGCTGAGAACGATCTTTCAGCACGGCCATCGCATCATGACAGCGTGGATGGCGAACATGAACACGATGATTTCGAGAGCTTCGTCGTTCCTTTGAAGGAACAGGACGATCTGGATCATGTGGCCGTCCTGCTGCGTCCGTTGGCGGAGGCGCATGACATCCTGCGTATGAAAGGCTTCGTCCCGGTGCAGGGCAGGCCCATGCGCGGCGTGGTGCAGGGGGTTGGCACACGGTTCCGCCAGTCTTTCGATCGTCTGTGGAAGCCGGATGAGGTGCGGCAGGGGCAGCTTGTCATCATCGGTCGTACTGGTCTGGACCGTGCTGCTATCGAAGCATCGCTGATCAATAGCGGTCTGGGCGCTCCGGTGCCTGCCTGATGCATCTGCTGGTCCGGGAAACGCGGTCGCTGGAGCAGGCGGATCAGGCGCAGGAGCTGGGCCAGAGTCCGGGCGATGTCGTGTTTCTGTCCTTCTCCGACAGTGATCTCGGCGCGGCCCGGACCGGATGGGCGGATGCCTCTGCGGAAGGGATGACGCTGCGCCTCGCCAATCTGGCCCGGCTGCGTCATCCGATGTCGGTTGATCTCTATCTGGAGCAGACCGTAGCCGGGTCGGGTGCCGTGCTGCTGCGTCTGCTGGGCGGGGCGGAATACTGGCGCTACGGGCTGGAGGAACTGGCTGCGCTGTGCCGGAACCGCGCGATTCCGTTTGCAGTCATTCCGGGCGATGGCAGGCCGGCGGACCGGGAGGCGAAAGCCGTATGGCTTGCTCTCAGCACCGTGCCGGAAGAGGTCTGGACCCGTCTGGACATGTATTGCCGGCATGGTGGTCCGGAGAATCTCGGCTCGGCCCTGCGCGTGATGGCGTCGCTGGCGGGCAAGGGAGTTGATGAGGCATGGCCGGTCCGGCAGGTACCGTCCTTCGGCATCTGGCGGGAGGACCGGGATCATGTGGCCGATGGGCTGAGGGCGGTTCTGGTGTTCTACCGCTCCTACTGGCTGGCGGGAGACATGGCGCCGGTCGAAGCCATGATGGAAGCCCTGCATGCACGAGGCTTCAGCGTCAGCGCGGTGTTTATCGACAGCCTGAAAAATCCCGCTTGCGCCCGTTCCGTAGCGGAGCATCTGCGGCTGTGGCGTCCTCATGTCGTGTTGAATGCAACCGGTTTCTCAGCCCGGATCGGGGAGGACGGGACATCGCCACTCGACGCAGCCGATGTGCCGGTGATTCAGCTGGTTCTGTCCGCGTCCACCTGTCCGGCCTGGCAGGAATCGACGCGGGGGTTGAGCCAGTCCGATCTGGCGATGCAGGTCGTGCTGCCGGAATATGATGGCCGATTGCTGGGCGGCGTGGTGTCATTCAAGCAGGATACCGGCCTGACCGTGCCAGAGGATGGCGCGGCTCTGGCGGCGCATATGCCTTACGAGGCCGGTATCGCTATGGCGGCGGACCGGGCACTGGGCTGGGCGCGTCTGGCGCGGACGGGGCGGCAGGATCGACGCATCGCGGTGGTTCTGTCTGATTATCCGGGGGCGGAGGGGCAGTCGGCGCATGCGGTCGGTCTCGACAGCATTGCCAGCTTGCGGGCTATGCTCGATGACCTGAAGCAGGCCGGATATCGGACGGGAGAAACACTGCCCGACAAGGTCATGCTGGCAGAGAGGCTCTGTCTGGCACTGCCTGACCCGATCATGAGCCTGTCAGAGTATCAATCTCTGTTCATGACGCTGCCTGAGGTGACCCGCCTTCGTATGGAACAGGCATGGGGCGCACCGGAGGATGATCCGTCCGTCATAAACGGGCATTTCCATCTTCGGGTCATGCAGTGCGGCCATATCCTGATGGCGGTGCAGCCGGATCGTGGGGAGCGGTTGGATCGCAAGGCCGGTTACCACGATCCGGATTTACCGCCGCGCCATGCTTATGCGGCCTTCTATCTGTGGCTGCGCGGCCGGATGGATGTGCATGCGATGATCCATCTGGGCGCGCATGGCACGCTGGAATGGCTGCCGGGCAAGGCCGTGGCGCTGTCGGAGGCGTGCTATCCCGTGGCGCTGCTGCGTGGGCTGCCGGTGGTCTACCCGTTCATTGTCAATAATCCCGGGGAGGCAGCGGCGGCAAAACGGCGGCTGGGCGCGGCGCTGATCGGCCATCTGACACCACCTTTGGGCCGGGCCGGACTGCATGGAGACGCACGCATGCTTGAGCGATTGCTCGATGAATATGCGGCAGCTGATGGTATGGATCGCGCCCGTACGGCTTTGCTGAAGCGGGAGATTCTGGATCGGGCCGCTGCGGCAGGGCTGCTGGCCGAAAGCGGTGTCAGTGCCGGGGAGGATGAAGAGACCGCATTGGCGCGCCTTGATGCTTTTTTGTGTGATGTGAAGGACATGCAGATTCGCGACGGGCTGCATGTGTTCGGGCGGCCACCGGATGAGGCGCGTCGTGCTGCGCTGTTCACCTCTATTGCCGATGCGGCAGGCGGGCAGGATAAGGACGGTCTTGCCGTGCGGCTGGATGCCTGCGCCGGAGCGGAGCGGCATGCTCTGCTGGCCGCCCTGGACGGGCGCTTCATCCCTCCCGGTCCGGCCGGAGCACCGAGCCGGGGACGCGCCGATGTGCTGCCCACAGGGCGCAATCTGACGGCGATTGATCCGCGGGCCGTTCCCACGCGCTCCGCCTGGGTGCTGGCGGAGCGGAATGCGGCTGCTCTGCTGGAACGCCATATGCGGGATCATGGGCTGTCTCCACGTACTCTGGTGCTGGATCTCTGGGGCAGCGCCACGATGCGCACGGGCGGGGAAGATCTGGCGCTTGGACTGGTGCTGATGGGGGTGCGCCCGGTCTGGCATGAAGGCTCGGCACGGGTCTCGGGGGTCGAGACCGTGCCGCTGGCCGTGCTGGACCGTCCACGTGTGGATGTGACGCTGCGTGTCTCCGGTTTGTTCCGGGATGTTTTCGCCGATCAGATGACGTTGTTCGATATGGCGGTTGGTCTGGTGGCGGCGCTGGAGGAGCCGGAGGGCTGGAATCCTCTGGCGGAAAGCGGGGAGGTGCGTCCGGTCCGTATTTATGGGGCCCCTCCGGGCAGCTATGGCGCAGGGGCGACGGCTCTGACCGACCGGAGCGCATGGCAGAGCCGGGATGAACTCGGCGCGGCCTATCTCGATGCCTCTTCCTATTCCTATGGCCAGCATGCGGCGGGGCTGGATCGGGATGGTCTCGCCACCCGTGTGGCGGGGGCCGATATCTTCCTGCACCAGCAGGACAATGCCGAAACCGATTTGCTGGATACCACCGAAGTTGCGGCGCATGAGGGCGGCTTCGCGGCGGCTTCTGCCATGCTGGGGGCTTCTCCGACTTTATATCATGCTGATCTGTCTACCGCCGGAACTCCGCGCATGCGGTTGTTGAGTGAGGAACTGGCGCGCGTGGTCCGGGGCCGTGCCGCCAATCCGGTATGGCTGCGCGGCATGATGCGGCACGGTTTTCGCGGCGCCGCGGAAATTGCGAGGGGTGTGGAAGGGCTGTTCGCCTTTGCCGCCATGCTGCCGCAGCGGCTGGATGCACAGTTCGAGGCACTGCATGCCGCCATTATCGAGGACAATCAGGTCAATGCCTTCATGGCTCAGGCCAATGAATCGGCCCATGCGGCCATGAAAGCACGCTTTGCGGAAGCCATCCGGCGTGATCTGTGGCGTCCGCGCCGCAACAGTCTGGCTGCTGACAGCACGGAGGCTCTGGAGACGTGATGCGGCGCGGCTGGTGCCCCTCCCTTTATCGACCGATGGAATCGGGAGATGGCCTGTTGCTCCGGGTCCGGGTGCCCTATGCGCGTCTGGATGTAGCCGCGGCGCGTGCTCTGGCGCAGGCTGCCCGGCTTTGGGGGAGTGGCATCATCCAGTTGACCTCGCGGGGGAATGTGCAACTGCGTGGCTTCAAGCCGGAGACGGTAAAACCTTTTGCCGATGCCATGGTGGAGGCTGGTCTGGCCTCTGCCGATCCGCTGAGGGAGGCTGCGCGGATCGTCACGGTGCCCCCGCTTTGTGGGGAGGCGTTGCGGCATCTGGCGGATGCGATAGAGGCCGCTTTGCTACCGTTGGCTCCCCGTTTGCCCCCCAAATACGGGCTTTGTCTGGATGAGGTGCAGGCTGCCTATCCGATTGCCGCCATGCCGGCCGATATACGTCTGACATGGCGGGATGATGCCGTCATGGTGGCGCTGGATGGTGGCCGCATGGCCGCGCTGGTGTCGGTCGATGCTGTGCCGGAGCGAATCGCCGCCCTGACCTCATGGTTGATGACACAGACTCACGGCCGTATGCGCACGGCTCTGGGCGGGCACGATTCGGGGGAAATACTGCGTCGCGCTGGAATGACGGAGCTCACACTCGCTCCGCTTGCGCCACCCGCTCGGGGGGCGGGGTACGATAAAGAAAACGGCGTGCTGTCACTCCAACCTCTGTTCGGACAGATGGATGCGGAGACGCTGGAACGGATCGCCGCCATGGCTGCCGGGGAAGGGGATGGGCTGCTTTACCTTTCCCCGTTCCGCTGCCTGCTGCTGGCTGGAATCACGCGCATGGAAGCTTTGGAACAGGCCACCGATTCCGGTTTAGGCCTGATTGTCTCGGCCGGGGATCAGCGGCGCACCCTGCTGGCCTGTCCGGGCGCGCCATCCTGTGCCGCCACGCTGGCGCGCACGCAGGAAGATGCGCTTCGTCTGTTCGGTGCGCTCGGCAGGGCGGATATCCATGTTTCCGGTTGTGCCAAAGGCTGTGCGGGGCGGGGGCCGCGCAGCATCACGCTGGTTGGAACCATGCAGGGCTATGATCTCATTCGGGATGGCGGCCCTCTGGATAAGCCGGTTGCGCGGGGGCTGAGCTTGCGGCAGGTGTTGGCCGCGTTACAGACGAAGGCCGAGCCATGACGTCCCGCTATCATTATGAGAAAGAGGGCGCTGCAATCTATGCGCAGTCTTTCGCCACCATTCGTGCCGAGGCCGATCTGTCCGGCTTTACGCAGGATCAGGCGCAGATCGTGGTGAGGATGATTCATGCCAGCGGCATGGTCGATGTCGCGAAGGATGTCGTGTTTGGCGGTGATCTTGTCCCTGTGGCGCGTCAGGCCTTGCGGGGGGGAGCGCCTATCCTGTGCGATGCCAAGATGGTGGCACAGGGTGTGACCCGCTCGCGCCTGCCAGCGGAGAATGAGGTGCTTTGCCTGCTGGATGCGCCGGGTATTCCTGAACTGGCGCGGCGGATCGGCAATACACGTTCCGCCGCGGCGCTGGATTTATGGGTTGAGAAGATGGGTGGGTCGGTCGTCGCCATCGGGAATGCGCCGACCGCTTTGTTCCGGCTGCTGGAATTGCTGGATGCAGGGGCGCCGAAGCCTGCAGCGATCATCGGTATTCCGGTGGGTTTTGTGGGGGCCGTGGAATCCAAGCAGGCATTGGCAGCGTATCGTTTCTCCTCTGGAGAGAAGATTCCTTTTGTGACGGTCCATGGGCGGCGCGGGGGCAGCGCCATGACGGCAGCCGCGCTCAATGCGCTGGCGAGCGAAATCGAATGATTCGGCTCCATGATACGGCCAGTGTGGTAACCGGGCATGTGGGTACACTCTACACCGTTGGCATGGGGCCGGGCGACCCGGAACTGATTACGCTCAAAGCGGCCCGGTTGCTGGGATGCGTGGATGCGATTGCCTTTTTCGCGAAACGCGGACGCAACGGCCATGCACGCAGCATTGCCGGGCCGCATCTGCATCCTGCTATTGAGGAAATACGGCTCGACTACCCCTACACGACCGAGATCGCACTGCGTGATCCACGTTATGCGGAAGGCATCACGCAATTCTATGATGAGTCTGCTAGGCGTGTTGCCAATGTTCTCGATTCCGGGCGGGATGTTGCGCTGCTCTGCGAGGGCGATCCGTTTTTCTATGGTTCTTCCATGTATCTGTTCGACCGGTTGGGTGGCGTGTATCCCACACGGGTGATTCCCGGCGTGACGGGAATGAGCGGCTGCTGGACGCAGGCAGGCGTGCCGATGCTGCATGGGGATGACGTGCTCTCTGTGCTGCCCGGCACGCTGGATATGGAAACGCTCACGGCACGGCTGCGCAGTTGCGATGCAGCAGTGATCATGAAAGTAGGCCGTAACCTGCCGAAAATCCGGATGGCGCTAGAACGGGCGGGCTTGTCTGGACGTGCCCTCTATGTCGAGCGCGGCACGATGGAAGGGGAGCGGATTTGTGCGCTCCACGCCCTGACGCAGGAAGAGGCTCCGTATTTTTCCATCGTTCTGGTGCCGGGACGGCAGGGACCGCGTTAGGAAAACGTCAATGGCGGGCTGGATCAGGATTATCGGGCTGGGGCCAGGCAGTGACGGACTGTTGACGCCCGATGCCCTGCGATGGCTGGAACTGGCGACAGATGTCGTTGGCTATCATCCTTATGTGTCGCGTGTGCCGGCAAGGCCGGGCCTGAGCCTTCATCCCAGCGATAACCGTGAAGAACTGGTCCGTGCTCGTCATGCGCTGAGCATGGCACAGGCGGGAAGATATGTGGCGGTGGTCTCCGGCGGTGATGCGGGCGTATTCGGTATGGCCAGCGCGGTGTTCGAGGCGGTGGAAAGTGGCGATCCGGCCTGGGCCGGCCTGGATATCGAAGTTGTCCCCGGTATTTCCGCCTGTCTCGCCGCGGCGGCACGGGCCGGTGCTCCGCTCGGGCATGATTTTTGCGTCCTGTCTTTGTCGGATAATCTGAAGCCGTGGGATCTGCTGCTGCACCGCCTGCGTGCGGCGGCAGAGGCAGGGTTTGCCATGGCTCTCTACAACCCGGTATCCGCCGCGCGTCCATGGCAACTGGATGAAGCGTTCGATGTGCTGCGGGCGTTATTACCGGGCGAGGTTCCGGTGATTTTTGCCCGTGCCGTCACGCGTCCCGATGAAAAACTGCTTGTGTGCCCCTTGCGGGAAGCGAAAGCGGCGTTGGCCGATATGCGTACGCTGGTGCTGATCTGCACGGAGGCAACGCGCCTGATTGCGAAATCTTCTGATGAGTGCTGGGTTTATGCCCCACGTTCGGTCACGCGTTCATGATGCAGCATCTCCAGCCAGCGCATGGCTTCCTGCGCGGTGGTGACGATATTGGAAGGGAGTGCAATCACCGGCCTGCGCACCATCCAGACGGGCAGACCGAGCGCGCGACATGCGGCGAGTTTTGCTTCTGTTGCGCTGCCACCGGCGTTTTTGGTCACGATGCCGTCAATCCGATGAGAGCGCAGCAGGGCAATTTCATCATCCGTTGCAAACGGGCCGCGCGCCGTCAGAACCGTGGCCTGTGGCGGCAGGTGATGCGGCTCCGGCGCATCGACGCTGCGAATGACGTAGTGATGCCAAGGGCAGGCACGAAACGGAGCCAGTTCCTGCCGACCAATGGTCAGAAAAATCCGGCGTGGTCTCATGCCGAGCGCAGCGGCGGCTTCTTCAAGGGAGTCCACCATTTGCCAGCGATCGCCCGCAACCGGCTGCCATGCCGGTCTGACGATGCCGAGAAACGGCAAAGGCCACATCGCGATTGCCTGAGCCGCATTGGTGGAGATGCGGGCGGCGAAAGGATGGGTCGCGTCGATCAGCGCATGCATTCCTTCCTGTTCCAGCATCGCGGCCAGTCCGCTGGCACCCCCGAATCCTCCGGTGCGGCAGGGGATCGGTGGCAGAACAGGGGAGCGTGTGCGTCCGGCGAAGGAAAGCAGGGGAGCGAACCGCTCATCGCCTGCCAGCAAGCGTGCGAGGGCGGAGGCTTCGCTGGTGCCACCCAGTATCAGGCAGCGTGTCGGATCGGATGGTGTATGCATCAAGAGAATTCGCCGTGAGTGCGCCCGCAGGCAGGACAGCATGGCTCGGCATACTGGGCATCGGCGAGAATGGTGTCGAGGGGTTAAGTCAACGGGCCAGGCAATGGCTGGTGGAGGCTGATCATGTCTATGGTGGCACCCGTCATCTGACATTGGCGGCTTCGCTGATCGGGGAAGCCGGTATTCCATGGTCCAGCCCGCTATCCTCTTCCCTGCCTGCCTTGATGGAGAAACGGGGACGGAAGGTGGCTGTGCTGGCCTCGGGGGATCCGTTTTCCTACGGGATTGGTCCATGGCTAACGGATACTTTGTCGCGGGAGGAATGGTTCTGTATTCCCGTGCCATCCTGCCTGTCCTTGGCGCGGTCAGCGCTCGGCTGGGCAGAGGTGGAGACGGAAACAGTCTCTTTATGCGGACGTCCTCTGGAGACATTGTATCCGTTTCTTCAGCCGGACGGGCGGGTTCTGATTTTGTCTGCAGACGCTTCAACACCGGCGCTGGTGGCCGGGGAGATGACACGGCTCGGCTTTGGTTCCAGCACACTCTGGCTGATGGAGGCGCTGGGGGGGGAGGCGGAGCGTATTCGTCACAGTGAAGCGAAGACCTTCAGCTTTTCTGATATCATGCCGCTGAACATGCTGGCGGTTGAGGTGGTCGCAGACCAGACGGCACGTATGCTTCCATTGAGTGCCGGATTGCCGGATGCATGCTTTGCGCATGACGGGCAGATTACCAAGCAGGATGTGCGTGCGGCGACACTGGCGGCATTGTCTCCACATCGGGGAGAATTGCTATGGGATATCGGATGCGGGTCCGGCTCGATCGCGATTGAGTGGTTGCGGCATCATCCATCCATGCGGGCGATCGGTATCGAGGCTGATACGGTGCGGGCGCAGCGTGGGCGGCAGAATGCCCATCAGCTTGGCGTGCCCCGTCTGAACATGATCGAAGGGCATGCGCCGGAGGCATTGGATGGTCTGCCTGTGCCGGATGCGGTTTTCATTGGTGGAGGCTGTTCCGGGGTTATGATCAGCCGTTGTCAGGCAGAACTGCGCCCAGGCGGGCGGCTGGTGGTCAATGCCGTGACGCTGGAGACGGAGGCTTTGCTGGCCGGGATATATCAGACCCATGGCGGCAGATTGACGCGGCTTTCGGTTGCGACGGTGAGTGAGGTGGGACGCCTGCATGCGTTCCGCCCCGCCATGACGGTGACGCAATGGGCCTGGCGGAAGCCCCTTTATGACTGAGGGAAGGCTGATTGTGGCAGGGATCGGCTGCCGCCCCCTCTGTGCAGCAGAGGCGGTGGTCGCGCTGCTGCATCAGGCTGCACAGAGGGCCCCTTTCAGTATCGTGGCGATCCCGGAATTCCGCACCGGAGCAGAAGGATTGATGAAAGCGCTGACGCGCCTTGCTTATCCGGTACGGGTGATGACCATGGCGGATTTGCAGACCGTGCAGCATCGCTGCGTAACGCCCTCGGCGGCGGCATTACGGGCAACCGGTCTGACCTCGGTGGCGGAGGCGGCCGCACTGGCGGCAGCGGGACCACAGGCACAATTGATCCTGCCGCGTATCGCGGCTGAGGGCGTGTCCTGTGCGCTGGCGGCGGCACCGGCAATAGAGGGCCGACAATAGAGGATATGACATGACGGTTCATTTCATCGGTGCGGGACCGGGGGCGGCTGATCTGATGACAGTGCGCGGGCGTGATCTGATCGCTGCCTGCCCGGTCTGTCTCTATGCCGGATCGATCATTCCTCCCGCTTTGTTGCAACATTGTCCGCCCGGAGCGGAGATTATTGATACGGCAGCGCTCGATCTGGAGGGAATCATGGCGCATTGCCGCTCCGCCCATGAGCGTGGGCTGGATGTTGCGCGTCTGCATTCCGGCGATCTGTCGATCTACAGCGCGGTGGCCGAGCAGCGCAGGCGACTGGAAGGGATGGGTATTCCCACCAGTTTCACCCCGGGCGTTCCTGCCTTTGCCGCTGTATCGGCGGCGATCGGGCGGGAGCTGACTTTGCCGGGGATAGCGCAGAGCGTGGTGCTGACCCGTGTCTCTGGCCGTGCCTCCGCCATGCCGTCTCGGGAAACGCTGGAAGCCTTTGCTGCGACGGGAGCAACACTGGCGATCCATCTGGCCGTACATGCTTTGCGGGATGTCGTCGCGCGGTTACTGCCGTTTTACGGTGCGGACTGTCCGGTCTGCGTGGCGGCGCGGGCAAGCTGGCCGGAGGAAGCCCTTTATCGCGGCACGCTCGCCGACATCGTGGCGCTGGTGGAGGCGGGGGCGGAGGAACGTACCGCCCTGATTCTGGTCGGGCCGGCAGTGGGAGAAGGCGATTTTCAGAACAGCGCGCTGTATGACACCGATTATCGCCGGCGTTTCCGGGGCGGACAGCCGTAACAGGCTCAACTTTCCTGTTCGTGGCGGCCCATCAACTGGCCGTTACGGCTGAAGATAAGCACATCCAGCATGATCCCGGTGCCTTGCAACTGACGGGCCGCGGTTTCCCATGCGCGACATGCCATCGTATCGCCCAGCGGGAAGCCTTCACGGGCGGCGATGGCAAATGCTTCAGGTGTGGTGTTCGCGGCGGCAAGCTGTGCGGCGAGTGCGGGACTGCCACCCATGGTGCTGACCAGACTGCCCAGCGCCTCCATATCCACATGTCCTCGCCGGGAGTGCAGGTCGAGCCTTCCCTGTGCCAGCTTGGTGATTTTCGCGATCCCTCCCGCAATGGACAGACGGGGCAGAGGATGGCGACGCAGATATTTCAGCATACCACCGACGAAATCTCCCATTTCGATCAGCGCAGTATCGGGCAGGGCGTACAATTTTTTCACTGCCTGTTCCGAGGCATGGCCCGTGCTGCCCGCAATATGACGGAGACCGCTGGCACGGGCCACGTCGATGCCGCGATGGATGCTGTCGATCCAGGCCGAGCAGGAAAATGGCACCACGATCCCGGTCGTTCCCAACACTGATAAGCCACCGACGATGCCGAGACGCCCGTTCAAGGTGCGCTCTGCGAGAGTACTGCCGTGGTCAATGGAAATCTCGATACTGGCGGAGGGTGCGCATCCCAGCCTCGCGGCTTCCTCGGTAATGGCCTGAGCCATCATCTGGCGGGGAACCGGATTGATGGCGGGTTCGCCGGGGGGCAGTGGCAGACCGGGTCGGGTGATGGTGCCGACGCCCGCTCCGGCGCGGAACACCAGCCCGGCCTTGTCGGGCAGGCTGCGCACGGTGGCGCGGATCATGGCGCCATGCGTCACATCCGGATCATCTCCGGCATCCTTGATCACCCCGGCCATGGCGGCGATGCCATCGGGGGCTTCCGTCATGATCCGATGATCGGCCAGCGCAAAAAGCGGCCGCGCTCCTCCTGGCAGGGCTATTTCCACCGGATCGGGAAAATGCCCGGTATGAAGCGCCGAGAAGGCCGCACGGGCTGCCGCGGTAGCGCAGGCGCCGGTGGTCCATCCGCGCCGGAGGGAAGGGGATGAGGTCACGGCACCGATTGTAACGCGAAACAGCGCCTTGCACATCGTCATGACGTGTCAGAAGGTCGGCGCGATGAAAAAGGATCAGGACGTGCAGGACAGACCGGGCCGGGAGCGGCTTTCATGACGGCGGTGAAAGCACTGATGGTGTCCGCTCCGAAATCGGGCTCCGGCAAGACGACCGTAACGCTGGCCCTTGCTCTGGCCTTGCGTCAGCGTGGGGTACGGGTGCGGATCGCGAAGAACGGTCCCGACTATATCGACCCGGCCTTTCATGCCGAAGCGGTGGGGTTGCCCTGCTTTAATCTGGATAGCTGGGCGATGCCGCCTGCTGCGCTGGATGCAATCTGGACGGAACTGGCCGCAGAGACTGACCTGATCCTGATCGAGGCCTCCATGGGGTTGTTCGATGGCGGCGGCAGTCAGCCGGGACGGATGGGGGCGGCATCTGATCTTGCTGACCGTTTCGGAGTGCCGGTTCTGCTGGTGCTGGATGTCAGCGGTCAGTCGCAAAGTGCTGCGGCGGTGGCACGGGGATTTGCCACCCACGATCCCGCGGTGCATCTGGCGGGGGTGATTGCCAATAACCTCGCCAGTGACCGCCATGCAGGGGGCGTGGCCCATGCCATGCAGCGTGCCGGGCTGCCGCTGTTGGGAACCGTGAGGCGCGGGGCAGTGCCCTCCCTGCCCGAGCGGCATCTGGGGCTGGTGCAGGCACGGGAGCATGGCACATTACCGGCTCTGTTCGAGGCGCTGGCCAATGTTGCGGAGGCATCGTTTGATCTTGATGCGATCCTGTCCGCAGCCGTTCCGGTTGTTTTGCCCCCCCGAGAGGATTCCGCCCCCCTGCTTCCGCCTCCGGGACAGAGGATCGCACTGGCCTGGGATGATGCGTTCAGCTTTGCCTACCCGCATATGCTGGCCGGTTGGCGCAGGGAAGGGGCAGAGATCGTTTGTTTCTCACCGCTGGCCGATCAGCCTCCTTCTGAGGATTGTGATGCGGTCTGGCTGCCCGGCGGCTACCCGGAGCTGCATGCCGCACGGCTTGCGACTGCATCCCGTTTCAGGTCCGGAATGCTCCGGGCGGCGGAGCAGGGTGCGGTGCATGGCGAGTGTGGCGGCTATATGGCGCTCGGGGCCGGTCTGGAAGATGCGGAGGGCGTCATCCATCCCATGCTCTCCCTGTTGTCCCATGTCACCAGTTTCCGGCAACGGCGACTCAATCTTGGATACAGGCAGGCCATTCTGGAGGCTGCTTCCGTGCTGGGGGCGCAGGGAGCGATACTGCGCGGGCATGAATTCCATTATGCGCGGGTGATCGACCCCGGCAGCGATGCGCCTCTGGCACGTTTGTCAGATGCGGAAGGGTGTGCGCTCGGCCTTTCAGGCGGAATACGCGGGCGGGTCAGCGGCAGCTTTTTTCACGTGCTGGCCCGCGAGGCCGCCTGACCGGGCCGTGAGGGGCATCCGGCAATATATGTTTCCACCACGGCACGGTCATCGCCCAGAATTTGCAGGGCGAACAGACGATCCGCCAGTGAATGTCCGCCCGGTGAGTGGCCTTGCGTGCGGCGGGCCAGCAGAGGGGTTGCGGCAGGATCAAGCACCACGAAATCGGCCTCCTGCCCTTCTTCCAGCGCACCAATCCTGTCGCGCAGGCCGAGAATGGATGCACCGCCAGCCGTCGCCAGATAAAGTGCAGTGAAAGGATCGAGACTGGTTCCGCGCAACTGGCCGGTCTGATAGGCCGCACCCATCGTATGCAGCAGGGAGAAGCTCGTTCCCGCTCCGATATCCGTGCCGAGACCAATGCCGACACCGTGCTGTTCAGCCTGTTGCAGATCGAACAGGCCGGAGCCGAGAAAACTGTTGGATGTCGGGCAGAAGGCAATGCCGGCCTGTGCCTCGGCCAGCGCCTGAAAGGCGCGTGCATCAAGTTGTACACCATGCGCGAAAACGGATCGGGCCGTCAGCAGGCCGAACCGCGCATACACGTCGAGATAGTCCCGATACCCTGCCTGCGGCGGAAACCGCTCTGCTACAGCGGAGCATTCGGCCACGCTCTCGGCCAGATGCGTATGAAACAGTGTATCGGGATAGGCACCAAGCAAATCGGCAGCAAGGTGCAACTGGGCATCCGTGCAGGACAATGCATAACGCGGCACGATGGCGTAGCCGAGCCGATTGCAGCCATGCCACCGTTTGATCAACCTGTGCGTGTCATCATGGGCGGTTTCGACCGTATCATGCAGATGCTCCGGGCCGAGATCCATCAGAACTTTGCCGGAAATGATCCGCATGTTGCGTGTACTGGCGGCTGCAAACAGGGCGTCGACTGAGGTCGTATGCACCGTGGCAAAAACCAGTGCCGTGGTGGTGCCGTTGCGCAGAAGCTCATCCAGAAAAAATTCTGCCGAGGATTGTGCGTAGGCAGGATCTGAAAATTTCATTTCCTCTGGAAAAACATAGCGGTTGAGCCATTCCAGAAGCTGCGATCCATGGGAAGCAATGCACCCTGTCTGCGGGTAGTGAACATGGGTGTCGATGAGTCCCGGAATAATGAGCTTTCCCGGATAATGCGTGACCGGAACATCAGAAAATTGTTCTGCAACGATGGCATAGGGACCACGTGCAATGATGATACCGTTCTCAAACACCAGCATGCCATCAGGATCATGTCGGATGGCGGCATTGCCATGGTGTTGGGGGTGATGAGGAACAGAGATGATCTCACCACGAACGGCGTGTAAAAATCCTTGTTTCGACATGATTTTTTCGATCATGCCGTAAAGAAGTGGCTGAATCCACGTTCCCGCAGGGCGCGGCGATAGGCGATCGAGCTGCGGTCTGCCATGACATGCGCTTCGAGCGTCGGATCAAGCGGCAGGCATTCCGGTTTCTGGGCTTCCACGATGGCTTTGTCTTCCTCAAACACACGGCGGTTGAAATCATAGACTTCCTGAATGGGCCGGTCTGTATCGAAATTCCGTGCAATCGGCACGAACAGTCGGGTGATGCGGGCCGAAACGGGGGAGGCTGCATTCATGATCACCAACCTGCCATGATCCGGGAAATCAATGCTGAGTGTTGCGGTAAAAGGCAGATGAACGCGGAAATGCCTGAGCCATACAAAGTCTTCCGGCACAGGCTGATCTGAACCATGCGGGTAATTGCTGAGAGAGCTGCGGTACTCGACTTCAAATCCATCCCGGGTTGGGACGGGAATATAGGAAGGTACTGTGGTATTCTCGGGATCGCCGAATGTGCCGGTATGAACGAAGCCGAAATGGGCGACATCCAGAAACCCTTCCATCTGACGTCCGGCAAAGCCGAAAATATCGATCCACGGACAGGTGATCTGCTGGAATCCGGCATCATCCCAATGTGGCATAGGCGGAATAGAGGCTGATCCCGTTTCATCAGGCCGCAGACAGGTCCAGATCAGACCATAGCGCTCTGTGGCTGGATAGGTGCGCAGATGCAGTTTTCCGGGAATGGCGCTGCCCGGATGGGCGGGTACCTTGATGCAGCGTCCTTCCGCACCGAACCGGAATCCGTGATAGGCACAGGCGATCGACTGTCCATCCCCATGTCCCATGCTGAGAGGAACGCCGCGATGCGGGCAGAGATCACCAGCGATGACGATCTGTTGCCCGGCGCGGTAGATCACCAGTTCCTCATCCAGCAATCGGGCAGAGAGAGGCTGTTCCCCTACGTCCCGCGCCAGGGCCACCGGATACCAGAACCGGGCCAGTTTCTGCCAGTCTGCTGCCTCAAAGGTACAGTTGCGGGGCAGTGGGTCGCCAAGGGGGGAGCTATGGGGGGAGGAGATTGAAGGGGCCGGAACTGCCGTCATGCCGGTTCTGTATCCTGCTGTGCTAACGGAATAACTACTCGGGGCATGGTTGCAAAGGTTCGCCCCCGGCATCAAACACTAAATGGAGTCTTGCAGGATGTGGTATGGTTACCCCTCTCCTGTGGGATGGATCTGTTCAATCTGGTGTACGTCCATGATGATTGACAGGGCATTCAAAAGGAAAGAACCGTTGCCGCAGCAATCGAAAATCCTGATCGATGACCTTGATGCCTTCGTTTCTGATGCACGCGCTTTTCAGGGGGGAGATGCTCAGGCCGAGCGGGATGTAGCCATCAGAATGGCCGAACTGACCAAGCCGGAGGGCAGTCTCGGGCGGTTGGAAGACGCGGTGGGATGGCTGGCGCGGTGGCAGGGATCTTCCAGACCAAGGCTGGATAATGTCGATATTCTGGTTTTTGCCGGCAATCACGGTGTTGTGAATCAGGGGGTGTCACCTTACCCGGCTGAGGTGACGGAACAGATGGTGGCGAATTTTGCCAATGGTGGCGCTGCGATCAATCAGCTCGCCCGGGCGGGACAGGCCGGATTGAGGGTGATTGCGCTGGATATCCATCGACCGACGGCAGATATCACGCAGGCACCCGCCATGGATGAGTCTGCTCTTCTGAATGCAATGCGCGTGGGCGCACAGGCCGTGAAGGCTTGTGACCTTTTGTGTCTGGGGGAGATGGGAATCGGTAACACCACTATTGCTGCGACCCTGTCTGCGGGTTTGTTCGGGGGAGATGGAACAGACTGGGCCGGGAGGGGAACCGGTCTTGATGATGAGGGGCTAAGTGTGAAACGCAGGGTGATCGACCGTGCCCTGTCGCTGCATCGTGATGCTTCTACGCCGTTGGCCGTGATGGCGGCACTGGGCGGAAGAGAACTGGCGGCGATACTGGGGGCTGTGTGGCAGGCCAGACGGCTTGGTATTCCGGTACTGCTGGACGGCTTTGTCTGTACTTCCGCGGCTGCTCCGCTGGCCGTGTTGGCCGAAGGTGGGCTGGATCATACTCTGGTCGGGCATCTGTCGGCCGAACCGGGGCATCGGCGCATTCTGGAGCGGCTGGGGAAAAAACCATTGCTCGATCTCGGCATGAGGCTGGGAGAAGCCTCCGGTGCTGCCATTGCACTGCCTGTTCTGAGGGCCGCGCTGGCCTGTTATAACGGAATGGCCACCTTCGCCGAAGCCAGTGTGGCAAGGGCTTCAGCGGCTATCCGTTGATGGGCTGGCTGAGTGACCGTTTCCGGGAGATTGCGGCGGCAGCCATGGTGCTGACGCGCTTACCCATCCTGCATTTTGAACATTCTTTTCCCGCTATGGCATCGGCGGCATGGGCGTTTCCGCTCGTGGGGGGGATGCTGGGCCTGTTGATCGGTTGCTTACAGATCATGCTGATCGACCTGTGCGGGATGCCGCCATGGCCTGCCGCGGTTATCTGTGTGGCGCTGGGTGTCATCATGACCGGTGCCTTGCATGAGGATGGTCTGGCCGATTTTACCGATGCTGCGGGTGGTCATACGACAGAAAAAAAGCTGATGATCATGCGTGACAGCCGGATCGGAAGTTTTGGGGCTGTCTCCCTTATGCTGTCCTTGATGATACGGACGGCCTGTATCGCTTCATTGCCTCCTGATGGGGATGCGATGGTAGCGATCATCTCCTCAATGGCAATCTCGCGCTTCTGTATTCTGTTGATCCCTTGTTTCATGCATTCTGCCCGCCCGGAAGGATCAGGGGCGATGATGGCAGGGATCGGTCTTGTGCAGCTCGCCATGGCTGCAATTCCGACTGTGGTGCTGGCTTCTTTGGCAGGCATCCATGGCTGGCTCGCCTTTCTGACGGCTTTGCTGAGCACATGGCTGGTCGGGCGCCATGCACGAAGGACGCTTGGTGGCTTCACAGGGGACGTGCTGGGCGCGACAGAGCAATGTGCTGTCTGTGCTGCCTTTCTGACTATGGTCTGCGGTTGAACATTGGCTGAAATGAAAAAGGCCGGGGGATGAACGCCGGCCTTTCTGTTTTCAGTGTTGCAGCTTCTCCTTGCGGGAGAAGAGGCTTTTGAGTCGTTCACGCAGGCTCTGGAACGTCACATACAGCATCGGGATCATGAAGATACCGATACAGCTGGCGGCCAGCATGCCGGCCATGACGGATGTGCCGACATCCCGGCGGCTGATGGCGGCGGCACCATGTGCGACGACCAGAGGCAGCAGACCGAGAATGAAGGCGATGGATGTCATCATCACGGCCCGGAATCGGGTTTTCGCGCCCTGCATGGCGGCTTCCTTGATGCTGTCACCGTGTTCGCGTCTTTCCTTGGCGAACTCGACAATCAGAATGCCGTTCTTGGCGGCAAGAGCGATCAGCACCACCAGCCCGATCTGAGCGTAAATATCCAGCGAGAGATGCGCGATCAGAATACCGGCAAAAGAACCGAGCACGCCAACGCTAACAGACATCAGCACCGGAACCGGGATCATCCAGCTTTCATAAAGTCCGACCAGGAACAGATACGCAAACAACAGGGCCAGCCCGAGGATGGCACCGGTCTGTCCCGATGCAGCCACTTCCTGATAGGCCGTGCCGGTCCATTCGAAATCATATCCTGGTGGCAGAGTTTTTCTCGATACCTCTGCCATGGTGTTCAGCGCGGTACCGGAGGACACACCGGGGGCAGGGCCGCCATTGATGGTGATCGAACGATAGTTGTTATACCGCGTGATGACCTGCGGACCGACCACGAAGTGTACGGTCGCGATGGAGCGCAGTGGTACGCTTTCACCGTTCTTGTTGCGGACATAGATCTGCCACAGATCCTGTACCTCATTACGGTTGACGGCCTCACCTTCGATATTGACCTGCCAGACTCGTCCGAACAGGTTGAAATCGTTCACGTAAAGTCCGCCCAGGGTTGCCTGTAGCGCAGTGAACACATCACTGATTGACAATCCCAGTGCTGTTGCCTTGTCCCGGTCGATATCCAGGTACAGGGACGGATTGGTGCTGGTGAAGGTGGTGAAAACACGGGAGAGGGCCGGATTCTGGTTGGCGGCAGCGATCAGCCCCCGTGCCACACTGCCGAGGGAGGCCGGATCCTGGCCTTCCAGACCTTCCAGCTGATATTCAAACCCGCCTGTTGTCGACAGGCCGATGATGGGCGGCAGGTTCAATGGAAAAACGATGGCTTCCCTGATCTGCTGTGCCGCGCCTGCGATGCGGCCGATAATCGCCTGCGCCGACATGGAAGGATCGGTACGCTGATCAAAATTTTTCAGCTTCACAAACATGAAGCCGGCATTCGGTTCCTGTGCACTGTCCAGAATGGAGCGGCCGATGATCTGCACTACGTCCCGGACGCCGGGAATGGGATGGATGATATCGTTCAGTTTCTCCATCACGGCGGCGGTTCGATTGACGGAGGCTCCATCCGGCAACTGGACGATGACGAAGAAGCCACCCTGATCTTCTTCCGGCAGGAAGCCGGTAGGGGTCATGCGGGAAATCATGAAGATCCCGCCGCCGCACACCCCGACCAGCAAGATCGACAGGACGGAAATACGCAACAGACGCAGCACGATGGCGGCATATCCGTCCCGCACTTTGTCGATTCCGCGCGATATGAAGCCGAGAATGCCTCGCTTTTCACCGGTATGACGCAGAAACACTGCGCAGAGCGCCGGTGACAGCGTCAGCGCATTGATCGCTGAAATCAGCATCGAAATACTGATGGTGACGGCAAACTGCCGGAACAACTGGCCGGAAATACCCGGAATAAAGGCGACCGGGACGAACACCGACAGCAGCACCAGTGTGATGGCGATGATGGGCGCTGTGATCTGTTCCATCGCCTTGATGGTAGCATCCTGTGGTGAAAGCTCCGGCTCCTCTTCCATCACGCGCTCGACATTCTCGACCACCACAATGGCGTCATCGACGACGATACCGATCGCCAACACCATCGCGAGCAGCGAGACCGTGTTAGCGGAATATCCCATGGCCAGCAGACCGGCGAAGGCACCAATCAGGCTGACAGGCACCGCCACGCTGGGGATGATGGTGGCGCGCAGGCTGCCAAGGAACAGAAACACCACCAGCACGACCAGCACGAAAGCTTCGGCCAATGTGCGCAACACTTCGTGAATCGTATCGGTCACGAAGGTCGTGCTGTCATAGCTGACCTGATATTTCATGCCTGGCGGGAAACGCTCCGCCAGCCCGGCCAGTCTTTTATTGACGGCCTCTGCCGTGTTCACCGCATTGGCACCGGGGGACAGATAGACCGCAACGGTGACGGATGGCTTTCCGTTCAGACGGGTTTCGCTGTCCTCATTCTGACCGCCAAGCTCGACACGCGCCACGTCCCGAACCCGCAGGATCGAGCCGTCAGGATTGGCACGAACAATGATATTGCCGAATTGCTCCTTGGTGATCAGGCGGCCCTGAGTCTGGACATTGAACTGAAACTGCTGATCAGGCCCGATCGGGCGTGCGCCGATGCGTCCCACCGGGGCGACGGTGTTCTGCGACTGAATGGCTGCGGCAATGTCGGATGGAGAAAGATTGAGGCTGGTCAGGCGGTGAATGTCGAACCACACCCGCATGGAATACATCTGCTGGCTGAACAGCATCGCCTGCCCCACGCCGGGGGTGCGACTGATCGCATCCATGACTGAAATCTGGAGATAGTTGGTGATGAACAGAGGATTCTTGGTGCCGTCACTGCTGTAGAAGCTGATGAACTCCAGAATGGCGGAGGATCGCTTCTGCACCGTCAGCCCTTGCCGCTGCACAATTTCCGGCAGGCGTGATGTGGCTGTCTGAACACGGTTGTTGGTATTGACCGTGTCGATATCGGGGTTGGTGCCCAGCGCGAAACTGACGGTCAGGTTATAGCTGCCATCATTGCCCGCGGTACTCTTCATGTAGAGCATCTGGTCCACACCGACGACCTGAGCCTCGATCGGCTGGGCGACGGAGCTTTCGACCACGGCGGCAGAGGCACCCGGATAAGATGCGGTAACCTGAACCTGTGGCGGCACGATATCGGGGAACTGGGCCACCGAGATCCGCGTGAGCGAAATTAATCCTGCAATCGTGGTGACGATCGCGATGACAATCGCCAGTCGCGGGCGTCGGACAAATACGGCTGAGATCATCGGGGCTTACCCGCGCGCCGGAGGGGGAGGAGTGGTCGCCGGATTGGGGGAGGCCGGGCCGGGTGCCACTTTCTGGCCCGGTTTCATGACGCGTTGCACACCCTCCACAATCACTGTCTGGCCGGGTGTCAGCCCTTTCAGCACCACGGCGTTTTTCTGATCAGAGGCGCCGAGCTCGACATTGGTGCGGATGGCCTCGTTCTGGGCATTGACGGTATAAACGTAATTGCCCTCCTGGTCGGACAGAACGGCAGCGCGCGGGATGGTCAGGGCCTCGACCGGCTGGACACCTTCCATGATGACCTGCACGAATTCACCATCAATCAGCTCCCGTACCGCATGATCGCCGTCCTTGCTGATCATGGGATTGGCAACGGTGGCGCGCAGCAAGATCGTATCCGTCGTGCTGCTGATGGTGTTGTCGGTGAAGTTCAAATCGCCTGTCTGGTCGTAGATACGCCCATCCGGCAGGCGTAGCTTGATTTTGACGGCTTTCAGGCCGCCTTTTTTGTCGTAGCGGTTCCGCAGCTCCAGCGCCTCCGGCACTGGCACCGGGAACAGGATCCACATCGGATCCTGACTGACGATGGTTGCCAGCGTGCCGGTATTCGGTGTGACCACGTTACCGATGGTCAGACTGGTGCGACCGATCTTGCCTGCAATCGGGGCGCGGATATCCGTATAGGCCAGATTGATCTGGGCTGAACGCAATTGGGCCTGATTGGCCATGACCTGTGCCTCATCGGCCAGCACAGCGGCGCGGCTGTCATCATAGATCGAGCGTTGGCCTGCCGGCGTGTTCAACAGCGCCTTGGCACGGCCCATGGTCAGCTGGGCATTGTTCAGCGTGGCCTGCGCCTGCTGAACCGATGCGGCTTTCGCCTGCACATCCGCCTCGAAAGGCGGCTTTTCCAGCGTATAAAGCAGATCCCCCTTTTTGACCTCGGCCCCTTCCTTGAACAGCTGCTGCTCAAGAAAGGCCGTGACGCGGGGCACCAGATTAACGCGGTCAGTGGCCTGAATACGTCCGACAAACTCATTGGTCTGGGTGTAGGGAAGCTTCTCGGCCTTAATGACCCCAACCGGCGGCGGCCCTCCACCTGGCCGTCCCTGCGCCAGCGCTGTTTGAGCTGTGCCGGTCAGGAGTGCAACAGCCAGGCAGGCGGCCAGAGAAGTCGCTTTCAGAAAACTTCCCCCTGCATACGATGGGCGCTTCACCCCATCGGAGCGATGCGTCGATGCGGATGAGGGAGGGATATGAACGAAGCGATCATGCATGGAAGTAGGATCCTGCCTTGCCATTGCCGGTCAGCATGTCATCTGACCGATTGGTCAACCAATAGTGACGCAGGTACGGAACGGTCAATCGTTGATGACAAATTATACTGTTCTGTCTTGGTGGCGTCATATTTGGCCTTCCGGCCGACATGCCGCATGTTCATCGCTGCCATGACCGTTCAGACGCGCTGTTTCACACTGGTTTTATGTTTTATCTCCCTCTTCATCGGAGAGCCAACCTTGAGGGCTGCGTCCGTGGAGGAGCCGGTGCGGGAGCAAAGGGTATCTCCCGAAACATGGGCGCGTGAGCAGTCGAGACTGTGCCGGAACGCGATTGAGGAGGCCGAGCGCCTTTTCCCGGTCAAAAAAGGATTATTGCTGGCCATTTCCCGGGTTGAAAGCGGTCGCCCTGTCCAGATTGAGGCCAGTAGACTCGCCCAGTCACTGGAGCCTTGGCCATGGACCATCAATGCGGATGGGCAGGGCTATTTTTTTGACAGCAAGGCTGCGGCTGTCGCATGGGCAAAGCAGGCGCTCGCTCAGAAACGTGTTCAATTTATGGATATCGGATGCATGCAGGTGGATTTGCAGATGCATCCTGCTGCCTTCAAAACCGTGGAGGATGCGTTTGATCCTCACACAAATGTGACCTACGCTGCCCGGTTTCTGACAGCACTGTATGATGGCCCGGCCAATAGCGATTGGGGATTGGCGGCGGGACTCTATCATTCCTCGACCCCGGCGCTGGCGGCTGACTATCGCAACAGGGTGGCGGCTGTAGGGGCGGGAGTGGTCTCGACGGTGATTGCCTTTCCGCCGACTTTCCTGTCGGCGAAGCGGGCCGGGACACTGCATATGGCATTGGCGGGGGGAGGATCACTGGCGATCAATGTCCGCCGTCAACCTGCCCGCCTCCATCGCAGGCAGAGCCCCTGTGCGGTGGCGCGTATGCTCGGCCCCTACCTGCCGCGCCGCCCGCGAGGATGCTGACGGCGCAAACAGGAAGAGTCGCTCTTCAGCCCTGATAGGTGGTCTGTCGTTGTTCGCCGAGACCGGAGACGCCCAGCGTCATGGTCTGGCCGGGGCGCAGATAGATCGGCTCCGGTTTTTTGCCCATGCCGACGCCCGGAGGGGTGCCGGTGGCAATCAGATCCCCAGGATGCAGGGTGATGAACTGGCTGACATAGCTGACCAGGGTCCGCACGCCGAAGATCATGGTGCGTGTATTGCCGGTCTGCATCCGCTCACCATCCACATCGGTCCACAGATCGAGGTTTTGAGGATCGGGAATTTCGTCCTGTGTCACCAGCCATGGACCGACCGGTCCGAACGTGTCGCAGCCCTTGCCCTTGTCCCAGGTGCCTGCGCGTTTGGTCTGGTATTCGCGCTCGCTGACATCGTTGATGATGCAGTAGCCGGCGACATGCTTCATGGCATCTTCCTCGCTGACATTCCGGGCGAGGCTGCCGATGACGATCCCCAACTCCACTTCCCAGTCCGTGCTGGTCGAGCCGGGAGGAATGCGGACATCGTCATAGGGACCGCAGAATGCCCCCAGCGATTTCAGAAACAGGATCGGCTCGCGCGGGATTTTACCACCGGTTTCGGCGGCATGGTCGGCATAATTGAGGCCGATACAGATAAAATTGAGCGGCAACGGCACGCATGGTCCGATTCTGGGGGAACCTTCGACCAGCGGCAGGGTTTCCGGGTCCAGACGACCGAGTCTGGCCAGCCCTTCCGGCGACAATACGCTGCCTGCGAAGTCATTGACATAATGCGAGACATCGCGCGGACGACCGGCAGAATCCAGAATGGCAGGTTTTTCTTGCCCGGAAGGGCCAAGTCTAAGCAATTTCATATCATAATCTCCCCTCATTTTCGGCATATCATTTCGCAATGGCAGAGGGAAGCCGTGAAAATGCATGAGGCTGATGCATCTGACTGATACATGGCCTGTGTGGATGGGTGGTTGAGCCGGTCGGGAATGCCCTCCATCCTGCACGGCATCGCGCCTTTTTTGCTGTTGATGCCCATTCCGGATGAAAGACACAGACATCATGTCCGCAGATGCCAGCTCCGCACCGTCTTCCACCCTTGCTTCGGTGCCGGTCCGGCTGAGTGATTACACGCCGCCCGCCTACGGGGTAGAACAGGTCGATCTGGTGTTCCGTCTGGATCCCGCCCGAACCGTGGTGCAATCGCGGCTGCATGTGATCCGCCAGCCCGGTACGCCGGAAGGGGCCGTTTTCCACCTGGACGGCGAGGCGCTGGAACTGCTGTCCCTCCGCATCGATGGCAGGGAGGTCGGCGCAGAAGAATATCACCTCACCCGGCATGGGCTGGACATATCCGGCCTGCCTGCCGAAAGCGTGCTGGAGATCGATACCGCCATTGCACCGGAGCAGAATACCGAACTCAGCGGACTGTATGTCTCACAGGGAGCGTTCTTCACGCAGTGCGAGGCGGAAGGCTTCCGGCGGATCACCTATTTCCCGGATCGCCCGGATGTCATGGCACGCTATACCACCACCATCGTCGCGCCGCGTACGGTGCCGGTGTTGTTGTCAAACGGCAATCCGGTTGATGCGGGGGAGGCTGAAGGCGGACTGCACTGGGCGAAGTGGGAGGATCCGCACCCGAAGCCCTGTTATCTGTTTGCGCTGGTGGCTGGTGATCTGGCTGCCGTACGGGACAGTTTCGTCACACGCTCAGGCCGGAGAGTTGCTCTGGCAATATGGGTGAGGGAGGGGGATCAGGACCGCTGTGCCCATGCGATGGACAGCCTGAAACGTTCGATGCGCTGGGACGAGGACGTGTTTGGCCTCGAATATGACCTTGATGTCTTCAATATCGCCGCCGTCAGCGATTTCAATATGGGGGCGATGGAGAATAAGGGGCTGAATGTCTTCAATACCAAATATGTGCTGGCCCGCCCCGATACTGCGACGGACAGCGATTATCAGGGTATCGAGACCGTCATCGCCCATGAGTATTTCCATAACTGGACAGGCAATCGGGTGACCTGCCGGGACTGGTTTCAGCTGACCCTGAAGGAGGGGCTGACGGTTTTCCGGGATCAGGAATTCAGCGCCGATATGGGCAGCCGGGCGGTCAAGCGCATCTCCGATGTGCGCACCTTGCGGGCAGCGCAATTCCGGGAGGATGCCGGGCCGCTGGCTCATCCGGTGCGCCCTGAAACTTATATAAAGATCGATAATTTCTATACGGCGACTGTTTATCAGAAAGGGGCCGAGCTTGTCCGCATGATCCGCACCCTGATCGGGCGGGAGAAATTCCGGCAGGGGATGGATCTGTATTTCCAGCGCCACGACAACCATGCCGTGACGCTGGAGGATTTCGCTGCTGCCATGCAGGATGCCTCCGGGATTGATTTGTCCCTGTTCCGGCGCTGGTACGGGCAGGCGGGTACGCCGGTCCTGCGGATCACGGATGAGTATGATGCCTCGGCGCATCGTTATGTACTGCACGTGACCCAGTATACGCCGCCAACACCGGGGCAGGAGGAAAAGCAGCCTTTGCTGATTCCCATTGCGGTCGGGTTGCTGGATGAAACCGGCGCGGCCCTGTCATTCCGGTTGGAGGGGGAGGAAAAAGCCCATTCCGACACAAGAATTCTCCGTCTGGAACAGGAAACACAGAGCTTCGTATTCCATGATGTTGCACGGGCACCGCAGCCTTCCCTGCTGCGGGATTTCTCTGCACCGGTAAAATTGGCCGATACGCCTGCGGACAGGCTGCGTTTTCTCGCGGCCTATGATTCCGATCCGTTTGTGCGCTGGGATTCCGGGCAGCAATACGCCACGCAGAAACTGTTGCAGCAGGTAGCGGCTTCCCGGGATGGCGCGGCTCCATCGCTGGATGAGGGTATTATGGAGAGTGTGGCTGCCTCCATCGCCCGTGCGCCGGAAGACCCGGCATTGGCGGCGGAGGCGATGGCACTGCCGGCGGAAACCACATTGGCGGATGCGATGGAGGTGGTGGATGTCGAAGGTATTCATGCCGTGCGCCGTACCGCGCGCGCTGCGATCGGCCAGCATCTGCGGGCCGCGTTACGGGCAGGATATGAGGCATGGAGCACGGGCGATGTGACCGCGCTAGATGGCAGGGCAATGGGCGGCCGGGCTTTCCGCAATGCCTGTCTCGGCTATCTGGCCGCAGCCGATGATGGGAAAGCCGGTGAGGGTGTGACACTGGCCTGGAAACAGTTTCAGGCCAATCGCTGCATGACGGATGTACTGGCTGCCTTGTCGGTGCTGGCGGATACCGACGTGCCGGAGCGGGAGCAAGCGCTGGTGCTGTTCTATGATCGCTGGCGGGGGGATGCGTTGGTGCTGGATAAATGGTTTGCCATCCAGGCCATGTCCTCTCGTCCGGACGCACTGGAGCAGGTGAGGCGGTTGATCAGTCATCCTGAGTTCGACTGGCGTAACCCGAACCGGGTGCGGGCGGTGCTGACCAGTTTTGCGTCCGGTAATCAGGTCCGCTTCCATGATGCGTCGGGGGCAGGCTATGCGTTTCTGGCGGACGCGATTCTGCATCTGGATGGCATTAACGGCCAGATCGCGGCCCGGATGACGGCGCCTCTGGGGGCATGGCGGCGGCAGGATCAGGCCCGTGCGGAGATGATGCAGGCCCAGTTGCGGCGCATTGCAGCCAGGCCGAACCTGTCCGGGAATGTAAGGGAGATCGTTGATCGTAGTCTTCGCTGACGCGCAGTCAGGTTACAAATTCGTATCAAACATATCTATACGTATTGATATATTGATAATGTTGGAGTAGGGAATGGTTCTGCCGCAGCGGTCATCAAAATTACTCCCTGCGGTCACATCAATAATGATCGAGGAATGAACCCATGAGCGCCACCACCCTTAAATGTGCCTGCCCCGATTGTGTGTGCGAAGTCGAGCAGGGCAAGGGCATCCAGCGTGATGGCCAGACCTATTGCGATGAAGCCTGTGCGTCTCACCACAAGGACGGTTCTGGCTGCCACCATGCGGGTTGTGCCTGCCACGGCTGATTGACCACAGATTGATCAATAAACGGGCGGCGTTGTGCAGGGCATGACGCCGCCCGTTTGTAATGGGGTAACACGCTTTAGTGTCGTTGTTTCTCTATTCCCCGTGTGGCCTCTTGCCGGATCATCAGGGGGGCCGTACACCGCATGATCATTGAATGATCATGGGCAACGGGCGGTTTCTGTTTTGGATTGGTTTACACATATCGATCCCGCTTATGCGCTTTCCGGTCTTGGAGTGGGTTGCCTTGTCGGCATGACCGGCGTTGGTGGCGGCTCCCTGATGACACCTTTGCTGGTTCTGGTGTTGGGAGTGCATCCGCAAACGGCGATTGGGACCGATCTTTTATTTGCCGCTATTACGAAATCGGTTGGCACGTCGGTTCACGGGTTCTCCCGTAATATCGACTGGGCTGTTGTAAGGCGTCTGGCATCCGGCAGCATCCCGGCTTCTGCGTTGACGCTGCTATGGCTGCATGGCCATGGTGGGCTGGAGCCTGAAATATCCCGTATCATGGGAAATATTCTGGGTGGAGCATTATTGCTGACCGCAGGCAGCCTCTTTTTCCGTCCCTGGCTGCACAGGATTGCCGGGGCCAGAAGAAAGCCTCTGTCACCAGCGCGCGTGTCCAGTCTGACCGTGTTGTTCGGCATATGCCTTGGTGTGCTGGTGTCGCTCTCCTCCGTCGGGGCCGGTGCCATTGGCGTGACGGTGCTGATTGCCCTGTATCCTGAACTGTCTATGGCACGGATTGTCGGATCCGATGTTGCCCATGCAGTTCCACTGACGATGATTGCGGGCTTGGGACATTGGATGCTGGGATCAGTGAACGGAATACTACTTCTATCCCTGCTGGCCGGCTCACTGCCGGGAGTGATCGTTGGCAGCTTACTGTCACCCCGTATGCCTGCAGATATTTTGCGTGCCCTGTTAGGCAGCATACTGACGATCGTCGGCCTGCGCCTCCTGTTCTAGCAGGCCGGTCACAAGCCAATTTTTATCGGGCCGTGATCACAAAGGATGATGGAGGAGGTGAGGGAGGAGGCGATTCGGTTTCCTGCAGGATTTCAATCAGCGCCTCTTCCCAGAATTCCTCGTTTCGCCCGTGAGGACGGCCTGCCTTTTCCCATAGAAGGTACGCACGAACGCGTACCCTTTCATCCTGCCGGGTAATTGATCCAGCCATGGCTAATCCTCATGCGTAGCAACCGTCGATGGTTCATTCCATTCTGACATTCCCAACGCTCAAGATAGCCAGTGGCTGCATACAATCTCCATTAAAAAAATGCAGGCGGCCTTCACATCCTCTTGCTGGAAGCCTTTCTTAGGAGAGGGCGGCTTCACCATCCAGGGTAGCGGCAACGGCATGCACAGTGGCGGCAATACGGATTGCTGCCTGCACCTGTTCCTGCGTTAAACCGTTCTGGCGCACGATTTTCTCGTGGCTTTCCATGCACATGCCGCATCCGTTGATGGCAGAGACGGCCAGAGACCACAGCTCGAAATCGACCTTGTCGACACCGGGCTTGGCCATAACGTTCATCCGCAACCGGGCAGGCAGGTTTGCGTAATCACCACCCACCAGATGCACGAAGCGGTAATAGACATTGTTCATGCCCATAATGGCAGCGGCCGCCTTGGCAGCGGCAAGGGCTTCGGCACTGAGTTGCGGCCCGAATTCGGCCAGGATGGCGCTGGTCACGAGGTTGCTGCGGGAGGCGAGGGCGGAGGCGATGAAAGTGCCTGCTTTCTGCTGCTGATTCAGCACGTCTTCATTGGCCAGCGAGCCGAGATTCAGCTTCAGATCCTTGGCGTATTCGGGCAGTGCGTTTTTCAGATTTTCGATGGACATGGTGTTTGTTCCTGTCATGAAGGGGCACCAGACGCAGAAACGGCCCGGCAGGGCCGGGCCGCTGCTGGAGCACCGGCCTTCATCCCTGCCGGAAGCGTTAGATGAAGGAGGTGCAGTTCTGGGGGCTGGTTCAGCCGACCTTGATGAACTCGTCGCCTTTGGACCAGTTGCACGGGCAAAGCTCATCGCTCTGCAACGCATCAAGGACGCGCAGTACTTCCGCCGGATTGCGGCCGACGGACAGGTCGGTCACATAGGCAAAGCGGATGATGTTCTGCGGATCTACAATGAAGGTCGCACGTTGTGCCACGCCTTCCGCCTGATCCAGAATGCCGAGGGCTTCCGACAGCTCACGCCGGATGTCGGAGACCATGGGGATCTGCAGCTCACGCAGATCATCGTGGTGCAGGCGCCAGTTGACATGAACGAACTCATTGTCGGTGGAGACGCCATACAGCACGGCGTCACGATCGGCGAAATCGCTGTTCAGCTTGGCGAAAGCAACGATCTCGGTCGGGCAGACAAAGGTAAAATCCTTCGGCCAGAAGAAAACGACCTTCCATTTGCCTTCGGCACTGTTCTCCGTCACCTCGAAGAACGGATCCTTCAGATCCAGACCTTCCTTACCCGGCTTGACGGCGGTCAGCTTGAAAGACGGAAATTTATCGCCCACTGAGAGCATGCAGAATATCCTTCATACGAAGTCGTTATGACAGGCACGTCGCGCCCCTATATAAGGCGACGTTGCTGCGGGAGTAAGGCCACAGCGATAACGTTGCACAAAAGGGGCGTTTTGATGCTGCACTGCACGATAAGCGGCCCCGGAATTTCACGCCAATGAATAATTCCTGAATTTTTGATCGAATGAAACGATGACGCCTCTGCCCACTCCCCAACAGCTCCGGTATCTGATGGCATTGGCCGAATACCAGCATTTCGGTCGGGCGGCTCAGGCTTGTGCGGTCACGCAATCCACTTTGTCGGCTGGTATTCTGGCGCTGGAGCGGCAGCTGGATGTGCAGATTCTCGACCGTGTGGGCGGGAAACGTGTGATTTTTACGGCGCTGGGACGGGATCTGGTGGAGCGTGCCCGGGATGCCATGCATGCGCTGGAAGCGATGTCGGAGGCAGCTTCCGCCGCCCGGGCACCGATGAGTGGACCGCTGAGGGTGGGGGTGATTCCAACGATCGGGCCGTTTCTGCTGCCGCGTTTGATGCCGGCCCTGCGGCGGGAATATCCCAATCTCAGGCTCTATCTGAGGGAAGATACCACTGACCGTCTTATGGCGAGGCTGCGGGATGGACGGCTGGACCTGCTGTTGCTGGCGATGCCCTGCGACTGCCGGGGAATGGATACGGTAGTGATCGGGAGGGATTCGTTTCTGGTTGCCCTGCCACAGGGGCACAGGCTGGCGGAGCGGGAGGTTATTCCTATCGAAGCCCTCAGCATGGAGAATTTATTGCTGCTGGAAGACGGACATTGCCTGCGTGAGCACGCGCTGGCCGTCTGCGGACTGCTGATGGCGTATGAGAAAAATGCCAGTGAGGAGGAAAGTGCCCATAAGGAGGAAAGTGAGGCTGGCCCTGTCAGGAATGTCGCAACACGCAGCCGCGATATGCAGACCGGAGATGGGCTGGCTGACCAGTTTGCAGCGACCAGCCTGCATACGCTGGTGCAGATGGTGGCAGGCGGGCTTGGCATCACATTGCTCCCGCAAATCGCGGTGGATGCCGGGGTGATGGCGGGTACGTCGCTGGTGCTGCGACCGCTTGAAGGGGATGGCGCATGGCGGGAACTGGGGCTTGCCTGGCGGCATAATGCACCGCGCGGTGCCGATTATCTCGGTATGGCATCGCTGCTGCGGGAGGCGGCGGGGTTTTGAGTCTGCAGCAGGCTTTGATCGCCCTGCGGTCGGGACAGGCCGCTCTATGCGAAACCATCTGTCGCCGCATACTGGCCAACAGGACGGCCCCTGCTGATCAGGCCCGTCTATTGCTGGGGCTGGCTCTGGCAGTACGGGAGGAAAAAGCTGAATCGCTGGCGCTTCTGTTGAGCGTGGCCCGCACTCATCCACGGGCGGCGCATCCCTTTCGTGATCTTGCCGGATTGATGCATGGCCGTGACGACGCCATGGAGGCACTGCTGATCGCCGGAGGGGAGCATGCGCCGGAGGATGCAAACCTTGCCATTTTTCACGCGGAATGGCTGGAACTGCGAGGTCGTAAGCAGGCGGCTGAAGCCCGTCTGGTGCAGTTTCTGACACAGGAGACCATCAAAGAACCAGCCGGAGAAGCTGCCATCCTGCGTGCTTATGCCCTGCTGCTGGCAGGGCGTAACGCTCTGCCGGCAGCAGGGGAGGCGATGAAGCGTGCCACCAGTCTGGAGCCGAACCATGCCGCCGGATGGACCAATCTGGCGAATATTCTGACAGCGCTGAAAGACTTTCCGGCTGCTCAGCAGGCTCATGACCGGGCGGCCGCCTGTGCCCCCAACGATCCACGCATGCGGATGAACCGGGCTTTGACCCTGTTGAAAGCAGGCCGTTATGCGGAGGGATGGGCAGATTACGAAGCCCGGCTGGCAATCGGAGATCGCCTCATGTTTCCGGTTTCTTCTCTGCTGCGGAAAGAAGAATGCCGATCCGGGCTGAATGGTGTGCGCATCCTGGTCGTTTCTGAGCAGGGTTTTGGCGATACCATCCAGTTTCTCCGCTATATTCCTCTCCTTGCGGCCCGTGGCGCACGGGTGCGGCTGTTTGTACCTCCTGAACTGGTGACTGTGGCGGAGACAGTGGCGGGGGTGGAAAGCGTGGCGGGTATGGATGGCATTGCGCCCGCTTTTGACCGTCATGTGCCGATGATGAGTTTGCCTTATCTGCTGGATGCCGCTTTTGTTCCGATGCACGAACCATATCTTGCGGTTTCGGAATCGCGTGTCCGGCACTGGCAAACGCTGCTCCCTCCCCGGCCGGCGCGTGGGCGGATCGGTCTGGTCTGGGCCGGGGCCTCACGCAATCATCCTGATGCAACCGCCATTGATCGACGTCGCAGCATGTCTTTGCAGGATATGGCATTGCTGGCAGACATTCCGGATATGGTTTTCGTCAATCTACAGATGGGGCCTCCATCTATTCAGGCGCAGGAGAAGCACGCCTTTCGCTTTGCTCCCGACATGACTGGTCAGATCAGGGATTTTGCTGACAGTGCTGCTATTCTGAGTATGCTTGATGCACTGGTGACTGTGGATACATCCATTGCTCATCTTGCAGGTGCATTGGGGGTGCCGGTGCTGATGCTTGATCGGATGGATCATTGCTGGCGCTGGTCGGACCCCTGTGAACTGATGCCCGCCGAGACGGATACTGAAACCGGCGGGTTGAAAACGCGATGGTATCCGTCAATGCAGCTGTTCCGCCAAACCACCCCAATGGACTGGCAGGAGCCTGTCAGGTGCCTGCACAACACATTGCGCGTGTTATCGCTGCAATAATCCTTATAAAATCGTTATTTATTTTTTCACTGATGCTGGCAAAGCAGAAAAGCTTTGACTAGAAGCGAAAAGCGATTCTCGATCACTATAAGCATGATCGGCCTCGGGGGGCGTTTTGCCAACGCTTGCGACAAATAAGGGGATTTTGATGTCTAAGGCTTTTATTGCCCAGGTTATTCAGGACAGCGCCGAGCTGACTGGGGTGGCGGCAAACCGCACGGCGAACGATCTTATCACGGCGATCGTGAAGGAAATGAAGAAGAACGGCAAGTTTACACTACCGAGCTTCGGCACCTTTACTGTCAGAAAGACCAAGGCGCGCAAGGGTTTGAATCCGCGGACAGGGGAGCAGATCAAGGTCAAGGCTGGAAAGACAGTTCGTTTCAAGGCCTCTCCGAATCTGAAAAAATCTGTCTGACTGAAGCAAAACGGCCGCTGAGACAGCGGCCGTTTTTGTTATATAGTCTGGTGTTGTGCTTTTTTGTTCTGAGGCCTCAAATATCCAGATCGCCTGCGCGGGGGGCGTTGTCCTGAATAAATTGAAACCGCAGCTCTGGTTTCTTGCCCATCAGGCTTTCCACCAGTTCCCCCGTCCGTACCCGATCTTCCGGTGGCGTCAGAACTTTCAGCAGAACCCGGCGTGCGGGATCCATGGTCGTGTCCTTCAGAATGGCCGGAGGCATTTCGCCGAGACCCTTGAAGCGGCTGACTTCGATTTTTCCGGTTTTCTTGAAGCCGGATTTCATGAGCCTGTCGAGTTCCGCATCATCCATTGCATAGCGGGAAGTGGCGCCTTGCGTCAGACGGTATAGTGGCGGCTGTGCCAGATAGAGGTGTCCACGACGGACCAGTTCCGGCAATTCCCGGTAGAAAAATGTCATCAGCAGGCTGGCGATATGCGCGCCATCGACATCCGCATCCGTCATGATGATCACGCGGCCATAGCGGAGCCTCGCAATGTCAAACCGTTCCCCGACCCCACAGCCAAGTGCCTCGATCAGATCCTTAAGTTCCTGATTCTGTCGTAACTTGTCGGCAGATGCGCTGGCGACGTTGAGAATTTTGCCGCGCAGAGGCAGCACAGCCTGGTTTTCGCGGCGCCGCGCCTGCTTGGCTGATCCACCTGCGCTGTCACCCTCGACCAGAAACAGTTCGGTTTCGGCGGCATTTTCGCTGGAACAATCGGCCAGTTTGCCGGGCAGACGCAGCCGTCTTGTAGCTGATTTGCGAGGCGTATCTTTCTGTTCACGTCGGCGGATTCGCTCTTCTGCCCGTTCGATGACGTAAGCAAGAAGATTATCCGCACCGGCCGGATCGCCTGCCATGAAATGATCGAAGCGGTCCCGCATCGCGGATTCAACCAGTCGTACCGCTTCCGGGCTGGTCAGTTTTTCCTTGGTCTGGCCCTGAAACTGTGGCTCCCGGACAAAGGCTGACAGCTTGGCCGCCAGAGATCCCATAATATCTTCCGCGGTAATGGCGGCTGCGCGTTTATTGCCGCGCTGTTCTCCCCATGCACGTAATCCTTTCAGCAGTGCCGCGCGAAATCCCTGCTCATGGGTGCCGCCAAGCGGGGTCGGAACCGTGTTGCAGTAGGAGTGAACAAAGCCATCTGCGCCATCCAGCCAGGCCAGCGCCCATTCGACCCGCCCGCCGGTCTGGGTTTCCTTTTGGCCGTCTCCCTTCATATCCGCTTCACCGGACCAGATCTGGGGGATGGCGAGGGTGGTCTCGCCAATATCATCAGCGAGACTGTCACGGAGGCCACCGGGAAAATGCAGGGTCGCTTCGGCGGGAATGTCTTCCTTGCCGCTGTTTTTCAGCAGGGATGGATCGCACTTCCAGCGGATTTGCACACCGCGGAACAGATAGGCTTTGGAGCGACACAGCCTGTAAAGCCGCGCGGGTGAGAAGTTGAGGCGTCCGAAAATCTCTTCGTCCGGGGTAAAGCGAATTTGCGTTCCCCTACGGTTTGGGGCGGCGCCGACCTCGATCAACGGCGTCATCGGCTTGCCGCGTGCATAGCTTTGCCGCCACAGCACCCGGTTACGGGCGACCTCGACTTCCATCGTTGCCGACAGCGCATTGACTACGGAACTGCCGACCCCATGCAGGCCGCCGGAGGTAGCATATGCCTTGCCGGCGAATTTTCCGCCGGAGTGCAAGGTCGTCAGAATGACTTCCAGAGCACTGAGATTTTTGAATTTCGGATGCGGATCGATCGGAATACCACGCCCGTTATCCCGGATGGTGACGGTGTTGCCGGGATCGAGCGTCAGATCAATGACCGTGGCATGTCCTGCTACGGCTTCGTCCATCGCGTTATCCAGAATTTCGGCAACAAGGTGGTGCAGGGCATTTTCATCCGTGCCACCGATATACATGCCGGGACGGCGACGAACTGGCTCAAGACCCTCCAGAACTTCGATATCCTTGGCGGAGTAATCATCCTCGTTCATCTCCGTCCGCTGCTTTGCACCGCGTTGAGATGGAGGGGGGGATTTCGCGCCGCCAAAAAGATCGTTCATGGTGTGTTCCCGTGCCGCTGCCCCATGTCGTTTAACGGTCCGGGGCAGGTGGGGCAAGCGTGGTGCGGTCATCAATAACGCCGGGGACGTTTCCACCCCCGGCGTTATGATCAGGCCGAAACTGCCTTCAGCGTCGACTCGGGATCCGATCAGAAGCCGTTTGGCTCCTGAATATGGGCTTCCAGGAACCACAGAGACTTGTCGAAGGCGCGCGATGCCTCGGTAAACAGGTCGGAGGTGCCGGCATCACCGGCTTCATCGGTATCGTCGATATTCTTGCGGACCGCATTGGCCAACAGACCGAACCGTTCCACCAGCGCGACCACGTGGTCTTTGATCGTATAGATATCCGTTGGATAGGGCGGCAGGGAGGTTGCGGCGCTGACTGTCTGAAGGGTGCCAAAGGCGGTGCCGCCGAGGGCTGCGACGCGTTCAGCGAATTTGTCTACCAGATCATCCACCTGGGTACGCAGGGTATCAAGCAGTTCATGTACGCCGATGAATTGCGGGCCTTTGATGTTCCAATGAGCCTGTTTCAGGATCAGCGCGGTATCAATGGCATCCGCCAGACGAGCGTTCAGCAGCTCAATGGAGACTTTGCGCGCATTGGACTGAAGGTCGACGTGATTTTTGTGAGTTGGGGCGGCGTGGCTTTTCGCCTTCGTGATGTTGGAATCCGGCATGCCTCTCTCCTCAATGCTTGGTGCGGGTTACGGCCTTCCGTGCTGGAAGGCGTTTTGTGCCCAACGCGAGGGACAGGATAAGCGTTTCCCTTTGGTTTCGACATTCCCGCCCTGCGTAAGGCTCCTATGAGAATAAAGGCATAGGAATACGGGCGTCTGCTCCGCTGTTCTGACACCCAGGACGATGATGGTGCGTTGACAGGGCGGGCATGCCCTGAGCATGGTCCGGCCCGGAACATGACTGAATGACAAGCCGGGGAGACGGGAATGAGCATCGACAGCCTGCGGGACAGTATTGATCGTCTTTGGGAAAACCGGGAGGGTCTGTCCTCCGCCACGACAGGTGAGGCACGGGACGCGGTTGAAGAAGCTCTGCGTTTGCTCGATTCCGGCCAGGTGCGCGTCGCGGAACCGAAGGCAGAGGGTGGCTGGTCGGTCAATCAGTGGCTGAAGAAGGCGGTACTGTTGTCTTTCCGTCTGACCGATTCTACCCCGGCTCCGGGATTCGGTCCGGTGGCCTCCTATGACAAGGTGCCGCTGAAGTTCGAAGGCTGGGATCAGGCTCGCTTCGCTCAGGGCGGCTTCCGCGTCGTCCCTGGCGCAGTCGTGCGCCGCAGTGCGTATATCGCACCGGGCGTCGTGCTGATGCCGAGCTTTGTGAATGTCGGCGCCTATGTCGACAGCGGCACGATGATCGATACCTGGGCAACGGTCGGAAGCTGCGCCCAGGTGGGTAAAAACTGCCATATCAGCGGTGGCACCGGTATCGGCGGCGTGCTGGAGCCTTTGCAGGCCGGTCCGGTGGTGATCGAGGACAACGTGTTCATCGGTGCACGCTCCGAGGTTGCGGAAGGCGTGGTTGTGGAGCAGGGCAGCGTGATTTCAATGGGCGTGTTTATCGGCGCGTCCACCAAGATCATCGACCGTGCGACCGGTGAGGTGCTGTATGGCCGTGTTCCGGCCTATTCCGTGGTTGTTCCCGGCTCCCTCCCTGGCAAGCCGCTGCCGGATGGCACGCCCGGTCCTTCTCTGGCCTGTGCGGTGATCGTGAAGCGGGTGGATGAGCGGACCCGTTCCAAGACCTCGATCAACGAGCTGCTGCGCGCCTGATACGTGGTTGTTAAAGGCGCTTCCGGTCCCGTTGCGTCTCTCTCGTAATGGGACCGGATGTGGCTTTGTCATCATGTCCAAAGAAGACGAAGAGAGAGGATGAAGAAGGATAACCCTGTGCCCGCTCCTTTGTCCGATCCTCTGATGTCTGATCCTTTGGCGTTGGCGCAGGCGCTGCTGCGTTGTCCTTCCGTCACGCCGCTTGATGCAGGGGCGCAGTCCGTGCTGGCAGAGGCTCTGACGGCGCAGGGCTTTACGGTTACCCAGTTGCCATTCGGGGATATCGCCAATTTCTATGCCAAACGGGTCGGCCCACGGTCCGGCCCGCATCTCTGCTTTGCCGGGCATACGGATGTTGTGCCGCCCGGTGATGCACCATGGAGCGTGGATGCCTTCGCCGGTGAGGTGCATGACGGTGTTCTGATCGGTCGTGGCGCCTGCGACATGAAAGGTGCGATCGCCAGTTTTGTCGCCGCTTGCGCTGCCCGCCCGGATCATCCCGGCACGATCAGCCTGCTGATCACCGGGGATGAGGAGGGGGTTGCCACCGATGGCACCGTGCGTGTGCTCGACTGGATGCGGCAGGCCGGAGAAATCCCGGATTTCTGTGTGGTGGGGGAGCCGACCAACCCGGGCCGTCTTGGTGAGGTCATCAAGATCGGCCGGCGCGGCAGTCTGAATGCCACGCTGACTGTGCGCGGACGGCAGGGTCATGTCGCCTATCCGCATCGGGCCGATAATCCGCTGCCCCGTCTGGTGGCGGCACTGCACGCCCTGACCACCACGCGGCTGGATGACGGCATGGAGGGGTTTGAGCCTTCTTCATTGCAACTGACGACGGTGGATGTCGGTAATCCGGCCACCAATGTCATTCCGGAGCAGGCCCAGGCACGATTAAATATCCGCTTCAATCCGTTGCATCGCGGTGATGATCTGGCGAGATGGCTGCGCGGAATCGTGCAGGATCATGCGCCGGATGCGGTGATCGATATCGCCATTTCCGGTGAGGCTTTCGTCACGGACCCAGATCGTGATCCCCGCCCAGGCGCCAGCCATGGTATCGCGGCGTTACGGATGGCGATTCAGCGAATCACCGGCCTGTCGCCCCGGCTGGATACGGGGGGGGGGACATCGGATGCGCGGTTCATTACTCATCTGTGCCCTGTCGTGGAGTTCGGTCTGGTCGGGGCCACCATGCATCAGCGGGATGAGGCGGTTGCGGTGCGGGATCTGCAGGACCTGACCGGAATTTATGAGGCCCTGCTGGATTTCTATCTCGGAAAGGACAGCGCATGAACGGCCCGAACCGTTTCAGGCAAGGTGACGCACCCTCCGGAGAGTCGCGTCAGCGTATCGTGCTGCGTGGTCTGGTGCGATTGGCGCGTTTTGACCGGCGTGGCTTAAGTGATTTCGGATCGGGGATCGAAGCCCTGCTCGGTGCTCTGGCTCCCGTCATCGGCTGCGCTCTGGCGGTATCCCTGCTGCTGGTGTTCAATCACGCCAGTCGGGCAGGACTTGCCTATATGCTGCAAAGCATTGTTCTGCTGCTGACCCCTCTGCTGGTGTCGGACATTCTGGCGCATTTCTGGAACAGGCGGCAGGAATGGGGGCTGTATGCAACCGTGCTGATCTGGAGCCAGTGGATCGCATTATTCGCGGGCATGCTTCTGTTGCTCGCGGCGCAGGTGATGGTCAGTGCCGGATTGCAGCAGGAAGATGCCGTGGCTGTGCTGGTGGTGCTGCTGGCCGTTTACGGTATCGCCCTGCAATGTTTTCTGGCGCGGGTGAGCCTGAATATCTCCGCGCTCCGTATCATCGTCCTGATCGTGCTGACCAATCTGGGAACTGCGGTGCTGGCGTTCGGTCCGGCGCAGCTGGCCCGCATGCTGCACCCTCCGCATTCCACACCTGCTCATGCGGAGAAAGCAGGGTGAGCGGCTGGAATTGTCTGCTTCCCGCCCGGATAGCATGCGACATGGCAGTAGGGCATGCTCCTGACAAGATTACCGGTCCGGTCCGTCGGGCGGAACTGTTGGTCAGTTTTGCGGTGTTACCGCTTTGTCTGATCATTGGTGGATTGCTCAGACTGTATGATCTGAGGTCAGGAGCCGTCACGCTTCCGCCGGGCATTTCGACAGGGCATATGCTGGCGGTGCATGCGCTGCTGCTGACGCTGGCGTGGCTGGGTTATCTGGCCCTGTCCTACGAACTGGCAGGCGTGGCGGAGCGGCGGGCACAATGGCCGCGTTTCGTTATGGTCATCAACTGGGTGTTTCTGATCCAGTATGTCATGACAGCCATCAGCTATGTGCCGCAGCTTCTGCACGGTCCGTCTTTGCTCATACAGTTGGCTCAGCTCTGCTTCAGTGGCTGGGCGCTTTGGATTGAATGGTTCGCGACCCGCAATACTCTGGCCCTGTCAGGACTGGCCGCCGCCGGGCTTGTGGCGCTGGATACGATGCTGTCTCTCGGCCTTGTGGCTATGGCGCCCGGCTGATTTACAGAAACGGATCCTGTTCATAAATCACTCCGGTCAGGGCCAGCCCGTCCGGTGGTGCGGTTGGTCCGGCTTTGGCGCGGTCGCGGGCGGCGAGCGCGGCGGCAACATGCTCTGCTGTCCAGCGTCCATCGCCGACCAGTTTCAGCGTTCCCACCATGTTGCGTACCTGATGATGCAGAAAGCTGCGGGCTTCTGCGATGATTGTGATGAGATCACCATCCCGGCGCACATCCAGCCGGTCGAGAGTGCGCAGCGGACTTTTGGCCTGACAGGCTGCGGCACGGAACGAGGTGAAATCGTGACGCCCCAGCAGATGCTTGGCTGCTCCATCCATGGTATCGGCATCCAACGGCTGGGCCACATGCCAGACGCGCCCTTCCATCAGGGCAGGCCGCGCACGACGGTTGAGAATCAAATAACGATAGGACCGGCCAATCGCTGAAAAACGGGCATTCCAGCCGTCCGGTGCGTAAGCAGCCTCCAGAATCGCCACCGGATAAGGCTTCATGTGGAAGTTCAGAGCTTCCCGCACGCGCTCAGGGTGGAAGGCGGTGGGAAGGTCGATCTGTGCAACCTGAGCCTGCGCATGCACCCCCGCATCGGTGCGGCCCGCCACAATACTGGAAACGGCCTCCCCCCGCGCCAGTCTGGCAGCGGCCTGTTCCAGCACCCATTGCACGGAAACAGCCCGCCCCTGAGCCGTTGCGCTGTCATCCGTACCCTGTCGCTGCCAGCCGATAAAGGGGGTGCCGTCATACTCGATCCGCAGCGCGTAACGGGTCCAGCCGGGTTGGGGGTCAGGAAAACCCATGCTCATCCAGCCTGGTGCCTGCCGGCAGCTTATGGCCCCGCAGGAACGCGGCGGCATCCAGTGCCGGGCGGCCCGGTTTCTGCACCTTGTCCAGGCAAAGTGCACCATCCCCACAAGCAATCAACAGGGTGTCATCTCCGATGCCGATCACGGTGCCGGGTATACCGGATGCCTCTGTTACTGCATGGGCCGCGAGAATCTTGAGGCTGCCACTGAATGTTCCCGGCCAAGGATTGAGCGCCCGCACGCGCCTTGCCAGCAGGGCGGCAGGCTGGGACCAGTCCAGCAAGCCATCAGCGCGGCTCAGCTTGGGGGCATAGCAGGCAAGAGCGTCATCCTGATTCTCGCCGTCCGGCTGGGTCTCCAGCACATGCAGGATTGCTTCGGCTCCCGCTGTTGCAAGGGCATCATGCAGCTCTGGCGTGGTTGTGGTTTCAGTGATCGGTACGGCACGCTTCAGCAGCATCGGGCCGGTATCGAGACCTTCTTCCATGCGCATGATGGTAACGCCGCTTTCGGTGTCGCCCGCGAGAATAGCGTTCTGTATCGGGGAAGCGCCACGCCAGCGGGGCAGCAGGCTGGCATGAATGTTCAGGCAGCCGCGCTGCGGCGTATCCAGCATCACCCGCGGCAGGATTAAACCATAGGCTGCTACCACGGCAGCGTCGAGGTTCAGCGCCCGGAAAGCCTCATGCTCATCAGCTGCGTTTTTCAGCAGGGCCGGGTGGCGGACTTCCAGCCCGAGCGCCTCCGCCGCGCGATGAACCGGGCAGGGGGTCAAACGGTGGCCCCGCCCTGCCGGACGGGGGGGCTGGGTATAGACGGCGGCAATATGGTGTCCGGCCTGATGCAGGGCATGCAATGCGGGGACCGAGAAATCCGGACTGCCCATAAAGGCGAGGGTCAGGCGTTCCGCCATGGCGCCGGCTCAGCCCCCGCTGTTCTGGCGCTGCTCCTTGGCAAGGCGGCGCATTAGCATGTTGCGTTTCAGGGTGGAGAGATGATCCACGAACAGGATGCCGTCCAGATGGTCGATTTCATGCTGGATGCAGGTGGCGAGGAGGTCGTCAGCCTCCATTTCTCGTCTGCTGCCATCCAGATCCTCATAGCGCAGCTTGATCCGCGCCGGGCGGGTGACATCCGCATACTGGTTGGGCAGGGACAGGCATCCTTCTTCACGGGTGGCCATTTCCTCGCTGCGGGCAATGATGTCCGGATTAATCAGCACCAGGGGTGCTTTCTGATCATCCGGGGACACATCCACCACTGCCAGCCGTAACAGACTATCAATCTGCGGTGCTGCAAGGCCGATGCCGGGAGCTTTGTACATCGTCGCGAACATGCGTGGCACCAGATCACGTATGAGCGAGGCGTCTCCGGCCGTGACGGGACGGGCGCGTGTTTTCAGCGTCTTGTGCGGGGCAATAAGGATGGGCAGCAGCTCTGCCGTGCGGGTCTCTGACATGAAGATGATGTAGCGATGCCATGCCCCTCTCGGCAAGCTTGGTCCTGCTGGTAAGCCTTGGAAAAAAGTTGCCTCTTGCAAGACGGCCTCATCCTGCCGACATACTATCAGCGGGCAGTGCCGCAATGGGCTGCTTTTAATGCTTCGCTCACTTCAGAGGAGGCCGGTGTGTCAACCCGACTGTTTACTTCCCCCATGTTTCTGGGGTTCGATCATCTGGAACAAATGCTGGAACGTGCGTCCAAAAACACGTCAGACGGCTATCCACCTTATAATATCGAGCAGTTCAGCCAGTCAGAACTCCGCATCACTCTTGCAGTGGCCGGGTTCAGCATGGACGAGTTGCAGATTACCCAGGAAGATAATCAGCTTGTTATTCGCGGACGTCAGGCTGATGACAGTCAGGGCCGGGTTTTTCTTCATCGCGGCATCGCGGCCAGACAGTTCCAGCGTGCCTTCGTCCTCGCCGAGGGAATTGAGATTAAAGGCGCGTGGATGGATAACGGGTTGCTGCATATTGACATTGCGAGACCTCAGCCGGAGACAAAAATCCGCACCATTCCTATCCGTAGTCCCAGTGCACCCGTCGCCCCTATTGTCGAGCGTATTTCGAACGGACAATAAAGGTGATCCGGAATGATCTTGAAAACCAGCTATTTTATTCACTGTACAGTTGGTTGAAAAATGATTCCGTGCAAAATGTCTTTAAATCGGATTGACTGATCTGTCTGCTGTGTTGGCAGAATATTCAGGAGCATTCAAATGGCTCATCCCAGTTTTCGTCCCAGCCGCGATATTCCGGCAGATTCCATGATGTCGGACGCCACTGGCATGTTCGATATTCGCCGTATTTCACCCAAGGAATTCGCCATGCTTGGCGTTTCCCAGGTTGCCTATATCAAGCCTGTTATTGTCGATGGAAATTCTCTCTTTGCGATCCATGCGGCGGATGGAACCGCCATGGCACTGGCAGATGAATGCGCGGCCGCTGTTGAAGCCATTCAGGATCACGATATGGTGCCGGCTTACATTCATTGACCATACTCCATCGGATTGATTTGCAATCCGATTTCAAAAAAAAGGGCGCTCCTGCAAGGGCGCCCTTTTTCACGCATGCACATGGTGCTGTGGATTTGATCTGGTGCGTTGATGAAAAAAGCCCCGCGCCAGACGCGGGGCATCTTCATGAGTGTAGGAAATAATATCTTCAGCCCAGGCTGCTGCCCGACTGCGTATCAATCCAGCCGACATGCCCATCCGTACGTCGGTAGACAACGTTGAGAGTACCAGTGGCGCTGTTACGGAACATCATAACCGGCTGATCCGCAAGGTCCATATGCATTACGGCATCCCGTACCGAAAGGATATTGATGTCGGTGGGGGCCTCAGCCACCACTGTGGCGTAGGTTTCTGAAAGAGCGTCATCATGCTTGGCCAGAGCTTCTGGAACAGTGCTCTCGTCTTCCTCGCGCAGAATATATTCACGCGCCAGCTCGGGTTTTTTGCGATGAGTCATATCCCGCGCATGTGCGTTCATACGGCGGCGATAACGGCGCAGGCGTTTGGCAATATGTTCGGCGGCATCATCGAAAGCACCATTTGCGTCAGCGGCTTCGCCTTCGCCACGCAGGATCAAGCCTCGTCCTGCATGCAGATTGATATCACAGATGAAAAAACTGCGCAGGCGACTGAAGGTGACCTGAGCCTCCAGTGCCTGATCGAAGTATTTTCGGCTGATGGTATCGAGCTGACTGGCAACGCGCTCCTGCAGGGCGTCGGATAGATCGATCTGCTTGCCGGAAACCGTAATATGCATGTTTCTAACCTCGATCAGCCAGTGTCTCCAGTTCCGTCTCCGGAATTGGCGAGCTCTGGCCAATGGGCTGGCGAAACCGTGGTCGGTTGTGTTCCGCCTCAAGAAATAGCAATCAACCCAATCAGGCCAGTATCGCTTTCTCCCTTTTGCGCTGCACCGAACTGGGGATGCGCAGCGCTTCCCGGTATTTGGCCACTGTTCTGCGGGCGATGTCTATACCCTCCTGTTTCAAATGTGTGACCAGGGCGTCATCGGAGAGAACATCGCTGGCCGGCTCCTGATCGATCAGCGTTCTGATCCGGTGGCGAATGGCTTCCGCACTGAAATTCTCCCCGTCTGCGCCGCTGATGGCGGTGGTAAAGAAATATTTCAATTCCAGTGTTCCACGAGGGGTGGCGATGTATTTATTCGCGGTGACACGGCTGATGGTGCTTTCATGCATGTCCACCGCCTCTGCAATATCGCGCAGGATCAGGGGCTTGAGATGACTGACGCCATGGCGGAAAAAAGCTTGCTGCTGTCGGACGATCTCCGCCGATACGCGCAGAATGGTCTGCGACCTTTGTTGCAGAGATTTCACCAGCCAGTGAGCCGTATTTAATTTTTCCTTGATAAAGGAGCGATCATCCCGGCTCATCGACCGGCGTGCGAATCTGGTAAGGCCGCCCATATTCACCAGCACGCGGGGCATGGTTTCCGGATTCAGCTCAATCAGCCATTCGCCGGCAATCGCCACATCAAGCAGCAGCGGGGAGGAGAGCGGATCGTCATCTTCGTTGTGGGCAGTGGCAGGGCGGCGGGACATTAGCACGTCCGGGATGATGGTCTGTGGCAGATCGGAGTCGAAACCAGCACCCGGTTTGGGGTTACAACGCTTGATATCGTCGATCATGCCTGCCAGATCTTCCGCATCTACCCCGCACAGGCTCATCAATCGCCTGTGATTCCGCTGGGCCAGCAGATCGAGATGCTCCAGCAGAATGGCCATGGCAGGGTCATAGCGGTTGAAGGCCTGCAATTGTGTTGTCAGACATTCTTTCAGATCCAGACAGAACAGTCCCGGCGGATCGAAATAGCGCATCGCCGTGCGAATGTTTTCCAGATGAGGCAGTGGGCAGTTCAGGGCCTTGGCAATCGCGGCAGGGGGCATGGTCAGTCGGCCCGCCGCATCAAGCTGGGCTATCAGATGGGCACCGATCAGACGGTCCTGTGGGCTTGCAAAACACAGGCGTAGTTGTTCGGCCAGTTGCTCCCTCAGGCTTGGCCGGTATTCAAGCCGCTGGCTGATGACGTCGAACGGGCTATTATCGAAAGAATTCGCGTGGTTGCCGGTTGGCTGGCTGGAAAGAAAAGACGCGGTTTCTCCCGGTTCATCGTAGAGGGAGCCGGGATCGACATCCAAGGGGCCGGCCTCTGATATCATGTGGTCTGAACTGGCGGCGTCGGCACTATCGAGAAAATCCGGTTCCGGTCCGGTCTGATCAGGGGCTGGTCGTTCCTGTATCAGTTCCGTGCTTTCATCGCGCTCCAGCAAGGGATTGCGCTCCAGCTCCTCCTCGATAAAAGCGGCTACTTCCATATTGTTGAACTGGAGCAGCTTGATGGCTTGACGCAGCTGGGGCGTCATCACCAGCGATTGGGACTGGCGAAGGTCAAGCCGAGGGCCGATGCCCGTACCGTAAGCTGAGCCAAGCGCCATGCGGCGAATGCCTTTTCCCGAACAGAACGATATCAAAATATCGCAAGATTGTCCGGGTTGCCAAGGAGATGGCCTGAGATTTGCATTGGAGGCGGCGAAAATGTCACCGTGCCAAAAAGGATCTGTTCCGGGGTGAAGGCGTGATCAGATCAGAGAGAGAAACTTTCACCCAGATAGACGCGGCGGACGCCTTCATGCTGCACCACCTCATGGGGGGCGCCTTCCATCAGCAACTGTCCCCCATGCAGGATATAGGCGCGATCAATGACTTCCAAAGTTTCACGCACATTGTGGTCCGTGATCAACACGCCAATGCCGCGTTGCTTCAGATGACCGACCAGGTCACGGATTTCACCCACTGCGATGGGATCAATGCCTGCAAGCGGCTCATCCAGCAGGATATAGCCGGGCTGGGTCGCCAGGGCACGGGCAATTTCCAGTCGGCGTCGTTCTCCGCCCGACAGGGCGAGGGCGGGGGTACGGCGCAGATGGCCGATGCCGAACTCGGACAGCAACTCCGCGAGCATGTGCTCCCGTGTCGTGCGGTTGCTTTCGACGACCTCCAGAGCGGCCATGATATTCTGCTCAACATTCAGCCCACGAAAGATACTGGCTTCCTGCGGAAGATAGCCGATACCCAGACGGGCACGGCGATACATGGGCAGGCCGGTAATATCACTGCCGTCAAGCTGGATTGAGCCGGTATCAGGTCGCACCAGGCCGACAATCATATAAAAGGTGGTCGTTTTGCCGGCCCCATTCGGTCCCAGCAGCCCCACAGCCTCGCCGCGCTGGACGAAGACCGAGACGTTCCGCACGACAGGGCGTTTCTTATAGGTCTTGCCAACGCCGATGGCTGCAAGGCCATGCGTGATTTTAGCTGGATCGATCCGGGGTTTGTATCCGCTCCCCTGCGCCCCGTGATCATGTCCGGAGGCGGAAGTAGGTTCTGCGGCAAGGCTGGAGGCGGAAGGTTGCTCGTTCATACTCATCGCGTCTTGTCTTTTTTTGGCGCTGCTGAGGATGCGGGCTTTTCACTGCCCGTTTCGCTGGGGACGATCATGCCTTGCACGCGGCTGTCCCGGGCGGAGAGCAGGGTTGAAATGCCCGTCTTCAAATTCACATCCGCAGCAGCTCCATTGACCTGATTCTGGCCGCGGGTAATGCGCACATGGCCGATCAGACGGGCAATGCCGGTATCTGGCACATAGACACCGCGATCGCCATAAGCTGTCTCCGTAGGGGTGCGGATCTCGACATTGCCGTAGGCCTCGGCGCGCTGGAGCTTGCCGGCTGCGGAAGCGGGATCGGTGCTTTTTTGCGCATCCGGGGCTGCCGGTTTTGGCTGTGAGGCCGTTTTCGCATCCGGGGATTGCTCTGTGCTGTAGCCTACCAGGGTATCAGCCTTGATGCGTTTACCATCGTTGGTTGTCAGCACGGCGTCGCCGCGCGCAACGGACATGCGCTTTTGCGCCCAATATTCCAGACTATCGCGGGCAGTCAGCACATCCTGCGGCGTCGTGAGTTTCAGCTTCTTCCCGGTCAACAGCAGAATGGCCTGGTCCATGTCGTAGATCGCACGATCGCCCCATGCCTGATCAGTGTCGGTGTAGATGTGAACATTGCCAACCGCTTCAAGCCGATAGATCTCGTTGGCACCGCTCTCATCAGCCGCATTGGCAGAGGCTTTGGCGGGCGTAGGGGTCGCAGGCTTCTGATCGGGAGTTTCTTTTTTTCTGTAATGGGCGATCAGCGTGTCGGCGCGGACCGTCACATTGTCACGGATTGCCACGGCATTGCCGCGGGCTACCACTTCCTTTTCCTGTTGCCTCCAGTCGATTCCGTCCTGCGCCGTGACCTGCACCGGCCCGCCATGAGACAGGTCAAGACTCTGGGCCAAGGCGATGACGGGGGCCAAGGCAATGCAGGGCAGGCCGATTGCCAGCGCGGTGGTCAGAAGAGCCGCACGAATGGTCATGGGGCTGTTTTCGCCTGCGTTGTGCCGGATGATCTGGCCGCATTCAGTACCATGCGGGAAGGGCCATGAAACTGCATGATATTGCCCCGATCCAGTAAGGTGAAGCCATGGCTGGCATCAAGTGTGCCGAACGGCCCTTCGACGCTGACCTTGTCGCTGGAGGAAACGGCGCCATGATGCATGTTGAGGGAGGCAGTCTGGGATGTCATGACTGTCCCGTCATCCCGGTACAACGTGACGTCACCGGTCATGTCCAGCATACCCAGATGTTGCAGATAAACGCCTTTTTTCGACTGCACCATCAGCCAGTTGCCGTTCTGCAATGTGGCGTCTGCCTTTGGCTGGGCCAGATTGATCCGCTCCTGATCAACCTGTTCGGCTGCATGAGCGGTCACGGTATAGGGGCGGTTCTGCTCATCCACGCCGCGATAGGTGGCGCCGGTGAGCCGCGTTCCGCTGGAAGCGGTGGCCGTAAGGCGTCGATAGGTGACGCGGGCGGCATCAACTTCCCGGTCTATTTCCGGCCAGATTGCCAGCATCGTCAACAGCAGGGCGGCCGTTGCTGGGAGAAGATATTTGACAGCCATGACCATGCGGTGGCGTTGCGCAATCCTTCGGGGGGAAGGCACCTTGGCCCTTTTGAGCGGAGCGGTCTGGGTGAGGCGAGGTTTGTCCTGCATAGTAAGGGGTTGGCTGGTATTCATTAAGCCACTCCTGCGCGTAACAGGTCATGAATATGAACGACCCCGATCGGGGTATGTGTTTCGTCGACGACGAATAAAGTATTGATTGGCCGTGCCGTCTGGCCGCTGTTTTGGAGGCCTTTTCCGGCCGGGCCGGTCATGGTGTGCAGGGCCTCGGCGGCCAGAACGGAGGGGGCAATGGTGCGCGGATCGCGGGTCATGATGTCTGCCACCGGTCGTTGCCAAAGATCGGGGGCCATATGCCGGCGCAGATCGCCGTCGGTGACGATGCCGATCAGCCTGCCTTCCTTATCTACCACCCCAACGCACCCCAGACTTTTACTGCTGATCAGCAGAACCGCTTCATCCATCCGCATGTCGGGAAGGACGAGTGGCATGTCATCCCCGCTGCGCATGATATCGCCTACGGTTCGTAATTGCGCCCCCAGACGGCCACCGGGATGAAAGGCGCCGAAATCCCGGGCGGTGAAGCCACGCCGCTTGAGCAGCGCCACGGCCAGCGCATCCCCGAGCGCCATTTGCAAGGTGGTGGAAGTCGTGGGAGCAAGGCCCATCGGGCATGCCTCTGCCACCGGGGGAAGCAGCAACACAATATCGGCGGCTCGCGCCAGGGCACTGCCGGAGCGACCGGTCACGCCGATCAGGGGAAGGCCGAAACGGCGTGTATGGGCCACCAGATCAGCCAGTTCCGATGTCTCGCCGGAATTGGACAGGGCCAGTACGATATCACCATTCACAATCATGCCGAGATCCCCATGAGAGGCCTCGGCCGGATGCACGAACAGGGCAGGGGTGCCGGTGGAGGACAGGGTGGCGGCCATTTTTCGCCCCACATGCCCGGACTTGCCGATTCCGCTGACCACGACCCGTCCTGTGCTGGCAGCGATCATCTCCACTGCGTGCAAAAACTGCTCGTCCAGCGCGTCTGCCAGAACCTTCAGCGCGTCTGCCTCTGTCAGCAGCACTTCGCGTGCCACGGCAAGCCTGGCTTTATCTGTGTCGGAAAAAGCAGGTTTTGAAGCAGACTCGACGGTCATGGTGACCGTTTGCGCAGTCATGACAAGGCGATCCTCATATCAGAATCATGTTCATGCCACGGTGGCATGGCACCAGCACGGCAGCAGTGGAATGACCGATCGGTCATCTTATGCTCGGAAACCCGAATGGTGGCAAACATAAGTAAAAGTCCAGAGATTGGCGAAACAGATTATGTGACATATCGTCACGAGACCGGGGATTCACAGAGACTGACCAACAGCCATACCGCAGTTGCTTTGATCCAGGGGGCGTCGGGCTACAATCCACAATAGGCCATTCAGACATTTCATGAAAATCGGATCATAGTTTGTCAGAAATACGGCGGCCTTGCCTCTGCTATGATCCTGTTATCTATCCCTGTTTCATTCAGTGTGAAAAAATATCCGGCTCATCATAACCCAGATAGTCCAGCCGTGCTCTGGCAGGCAGAAAGGCAAAACATGCTTCAGCCAGAGCAAGCCTGTCCTCCCGGATCAGTAATCCTTCCAGCCGGTTCCATAGTGCATGCAGATACAGAACATCGGAGGCGGCATAGGCCATCTGCTCTGGCGTCAGTTCAGGTGCGCCCCAATCGGAGCTCTGCTGCTGCTTGCTGATCTCTACCCCCAGAAGATCGCGGCACAGATCTTTCAGGCCATGGCGATCTGTAAAGGTACGGACCAGCTTGGCGGCGATCTTGGTACATTTGACGTTGGACATCGCGATGCCCAGTGCGTTCTGCAAAATGCCGACATCGAACCGTGCGTAATGCATCAGCTTTACGCAGCCAGGATTGCTGAGCAACCGTTTGAGATTGGGGCAATCGGCGCCTTTGCCGCCCAATCGCTCCGGCACAATCTGCACAAGGTGTGCATGACCATCTCCGGCGGAAATCTGGATCAGGCACAGCCGGTCCCGGTGATGATTCAGCCCCATCGTTTCAGTATCAATGGCGATAATGGGGCCGATATCCAATGAAGGGGGAAGGTCGTGCCGATGGAGATGAATGGTTTTATCGGCCATGAACTGTGTGATCACCGGGCTGAGACTTACGAAAGATGAAAGATGGGGGATAAAATCCAAGCATGCTGCATTGGGGTTATCCTGCCAGACAGATAAGAATAAGCGAACTGAAAAGACGGCAACGGAAAACGTTGCATCGGGCAAACTGTCATGTCAGTGTATGGAGACAACGCCGGTGATTTAATCACGACTGCCTCCCTCATAACCGAGGGAAGATGGTGCCCAGGAGAAGACTCGAACTTCCACGACCTTGCGGCCACAGGTACCTGAAACCTGCGCGTCTACCAATTCCGCCACCTGGGCATCGGGGCGTTGTGTGGAGCGGCATTTAGCGTTCGCAGCATGGGGCGTCAATGACCGCCGGACAGGTTTTTTAAAAAAACGTGACAGACCTCATCTCGTGATATCTGTCAGTCATGGAAAAACCCTCGTCCTGAAGCGTTAGGCGCGTTGCGAAACGCTGAAAAATCACGAACCCTGCTCCGCCAGACAGCCACAGGTCGCCCCTGTCGTGGTTCCGGTGCGTGTTACGGGATGGGAGGCGCACGCTCATCAGGGAGAATTCAGTCATGACCACCACGGAATCGGTGCCGGTCACGCAATCCACTATGGCGGGCCGGATCGCCACGGTTTTCGGAGGTTCCGGATTTCTGGGGCAGTCGCTGATCCGGCTGCTGGCGCGGGAGGGGTATCAGGTAAGGGTTCCGGTGCGTGATCCTGAGCAGGTTCTGAAGCTGAAGAGCGCAGGGAGTGTCGGGCAGATCGTGCCGTTGGGTGTGTCGCTGGGAAGCCGGGATGCAGAGGCGGGCATTGCCCGGGCAGTGCAGGGGGCATCACTGGTCGTCAACCTGGTGGGGCTGCTGGCGGAAGCGCGGAAAGGAGATTTTCAGCGCGTCCATGTACAGGCGGCCGGGTTGATTGCATCCCTGTCTGCCCAGGCAGGCGTTTTGTCCTTTATGCATATATCGGCTCTGGGGGCTGATCCCGCCAGCCCCTCCGCCTATGGACGCAGCAAGGCAGAGGGTGAAGAGGCTGTGCGCTCTGCTGTGCCACAGGCCGCCATTCTGCGCCCGTCCGTTGTTTTCGGGGCCGAGGATCATTTTTTCAACCGCTTTGCCGCTATGGCGGTGAGCTTGCCGGTTGTGCCGGTGATCTATGGCAACAGTCGGATGCAGCCCGTCTATGTAGAAGATGTAGCCCGGGCGATTCTGGCGGCTGCCACGCAGGCGGCTGGAAATGTCATCGAACTGGGCGGGCCAGAGGTCCTGACGATGCGTGATATTCAGCACCGTATCCTGACCATGATTGGTCGGAAAAAGCCGTTGATCGATATTCCCGACAAGGTAGCGATGGCATTGGCGATGATCGCGGAGAAAATGCCGGGCCGTCCGCTGACCACCGATCAACTTGCCATGCTCGGGTCCGGCAGTGTCGTATCGCCGCAGGCCTTGACGCTGGAGACGTTGGGGATTGTGCCGACCCCGATTGATCTTGTGGTGCCCCACTATCTCTCCCGCTTTCGGGCAGGCGGGCTGGTAGCGCCGCGGGTGAGAAAAACGACCACACCCTGAATAGGCCCGAAATGGCCCTTTTATAGGATAGGCCCTGGAATTTTTTTTGATTAAAATCAAATATCCAAATTATTTGGTCATATCTATTGACCTATGACTGAAAAATAGGCTCGTCAAATGATGCAGCCTTGTTTATAAGCAGCTTTCCCGGGTCGAATACCCCTTTCGGCCGGGATAGTCGCGCTTGCGCGTCCGGCTCCACACCGCCCATGCAAAGGCTGTGCCGTTTCCATCCCCATGGTCGGCCTGCCGCCCCTTGAGGAGATTGCTTATGGCTGAACGCATGCTCCAGTTCGTCCGTCGTGCGCAGGCCTATCCCGACAAACGCGCGGCAGAGCAGCGTGTGGAGGATTTCGACGAGATCTATGCCGATTTCCAGCCTGAACAGGCGGCGGCGCAGGCATCGCGGTGCAGCCAGTGCGGGGTTCCGTTCTGCTCAATCCATTGCCCGCTTTCCAACAACATTCCCGACTGGCTGAAACTCACCGCTGAAGGCCGGCTGGAAGAAGCTTACGAAGTCAGCAGCGCCACCAACAACTTCCCTGAGATTTGCGGTCGTATCTGCCCGCAGGATCGCCTGTGTGAAGGCAATTGCGTGATTGAGAAGGATTTCAACTCGGTCACTATCGGCTCGGTTGAACGCTACATCACGGACACGGCATGGGAAAAAGGGTGGGTGAAGCCGCCCCGTCCGTCTCATGAGCTTGAACAGTCAGTGGCGATCATCGGTGCCGGCCCGGCTGGTCTGGCCGCGGCGGAGCAACTGCGCCGGCTGGGTTATCAGGTGCATGTCTATGATCGCTATGACCGTGTTGGCGGTCTGCTGATCTACGGCATCCCCGGCTTCAAGCTGGAAAAGGACATCGTGCTGCGTCGCTGGAAGCTGCTGGAAGACGCTGGTGTCGTGTTCCATTGCGGCGTGGAGATCGGCAACGGTGCCGGTGCGGTCTCCATGGCCTCGTTGCAGGAAAAGCATGATGCGGTTCTGGTGGCGACAGGTGTGTATAAGTCCCGCGAACTGGGTGGCCCCGGCTCCGGCCTGCCGGGGATCGTGCCCGCTCTGACTTTCCTTACCGCTTCCAACCGCGTTGGCCTTGGGGACAAGGTGGAGGATTTCGACAACGGTGTTCTGAATGCGGCTGGCAAGGATGTCGTTGTCATCGGCGGCGGTGATACGGCGATGGATTGCGTCCGCACCTCCATCCGGCAGGGTGCGAAATCGGTAAAATGTCTGTACCGCCGCGATAAAGCCAACATGCCGGGTTCGATGCGGGAAGTGAAAAACGCGGAAGAGGAGGGCGTCGAATTCGTGTGGCTCTCCGCACCGGAAGCATTCCTCGGTGAGGATCGGGTCCATGGTGTCCGGGCCGTGCGGATGCATCTCGGTCTGCCGGATGCGTCCGGCCGCCAGTCGGTGGAGCCGTTGGAGGGCAGTCATTACACCATCCCGGCCGATCTGGTGATCAAGGCACTCGGCTTCGATCCGGAAGATATGCCGGTGATGTTCGGCACGCCGGAGCTGGGGGTAACCCGCTGGGGCACGCTGAAGGTGGATCCCAAAACCTTCATGACCAGTTTGCCGGGTGTCTTTGCGGCCGGTGATATTGTGCGTGGTGCGAGTCTTGTCGTCTGGGCGGTGCGCGATGGCCGTGATGCAGCGGCGGAGATGCACCGTTTCCTGCAGGGCAAGGCACCCGCCACCCTGAAAGAGCATGAGAGCGAGCCGCAGGGCGTCCCGGCGGCGGCGGAATGAGGCGGCGTATGAACAGCGAGAACGCAAAGGAAACCCGGCCCATGAACGTCGTTTCCACGAATTTTGTCGCAGAGTGGGATGCGAATGTCGCCGCTCTGCGCGACACTTATTCTTCCGCTCAGGAGCATGATGCCTGCGGCGTCGGCATGGTGGCCGCGCTGGACGGCAAGCGCCGCCGTGATGTCGTGGAAGCAGGGATCGAGGCGTTGCGGGCCGTGTGGCATCGCGGCGCGGTGGATGCCGATGGCAAGACCGGTGACGGTGCCGGTATCCATATTGAAATTCCGCAGGACTTCTTTGCCGAGGCGGTGCGCCGCGGCGGGCATGATCCGCATCCGGGCAAGATTGCGGTCGGTCAGGTGTTCCTGCCGAAATCCGATCTGAATGCGCAGGAACGTTGCCGTCAGATCGTGGAGACCGAAATTCTTGCTTTCGGTTATGGCCTGTATGGCTGGCGTCAGGTGCCGATCAACTATGCCTGCATCGGTGAAAAGGCCAACCAGACCCGGCCGGAAATCGAGCAGATCATGATCTGGAACGCCCGTGGCGTGTCGGAGCAGGAGTTCGAGCGCGATCTGTACGTAATCCGTCGCCGTATTGAAAAGCAGGCGGCTGCCGATGGCATTTCCGAGCTGTATCTGTGCTCGCTCTCCACGCGCTCGATCATCTACAAGGGCATGTTCCTGGCGGAGAACCTGACGGATTTCTATCCCGATCTGCTGGATGCGCGTTTCGTCAGCCGCTTTGCGATCTATCATCAGCGTTACAGCACCAATACCTTCCCGACATGGAAGCTGGCGCAGCCTTTCCGCATGATCGCGCATAATGGCGAGATCAACACGGTGATCGGCAACGTCAACTGGATGCGCAGCCATGAAACGCGCCTCGCCCATCCGGCGCTGGACGGATATTTCGAGGATCTGAAGCCGATCGTGCAGCATGGTGGCTCCGATACCGCTTCGCTGGATGCGGTGTTCGAGCTGCTGGTTCGTGGTGGTCGTGATGCCCCGATGACGAAGGCGCTGCTGATCCCGGCTGTTCAGAACGAGAACATGCCGAAGGAACATCGCGACCTTTATCAGTATGCCAATGCCGTTATGGAGCCGTGGGACGGCCCCGCCGCGGTGTGCGGCACTGATGGGCGCTGGATGATCGCCGGTCTGGACCGTAACGGCCTGCGCCCGCTGCGTTACACCATCACCACCGATCAGCGCCTGATCATCGGTAGCGAAGCCGGTATGGTGAAGCTCGACGAAAGTCAGATCCTCGAAAAAGGCCATGTCGGTCCCGGTGAGACCATTGGTGTCGATCTGGATAACGGGGAATTCTATTCCTCCACCCGTCTGCGCGATGCACTGGCGGCGCGGCGTCCTTTCGGCGAATGGATCAAGGGCATTACCCAGCTCGATCACATCGTCCGTGCCGATGCGGGTGAGCCGAGTCTGTTCCAGGGCGAGGAACTACGCCGCCGTCAGCTCGGCGTCGGTGTGACGATGGAAGAGCTGGAAGTTATCCTGCACCCGATGGTGGAGGATGCGATTGAGGCGACGGGCAGCATGGGCGATGACACACCCATTGCTGTGCTGAGTGAGAAATATCGCGGTCTGCACCATTATTTCCGCCAGACTTTCGCGCAGGTGACCAATCCGCCGATCGACAGCCTGCGTGAAACGCAGGTGATGTCGCTGAAAACGCGGTTGGGTAATCTGGGCAATATCCTCGATGAGGATCAGTCCCAGTGCGATTTGCTGCAACTGGCCAGCCCGGTCCTGTCCAATGCTGAATACAACGCGATGCGCGATTACATGGGCGCATCAGCCTGTGTGGTGGACTGCACCTTCGCGGTCGAGGAAGGCGAGGCCGGTCTGCGCGCCGCCATTGCCCGGGTGAAGCGGGAGGCCGAGGAAGGTGTGCGGGCCGGATGCACGCATGTCATCCTGACCGACGAGAATACGTCTGCCACGCGTGTGCCGATCCCGATGATTCTGGCCACGGGCGGGGTGCATACGCATCTGGTAGGCCAGTCTCTGCGCACTTTCACCAGCCTGAACGTGCGCAGCGCTGAATGCCTTGATGTGCATTATTTCGCGGTGCTGATCGGCGTGGGCGCGACCACGGTGAATGCCTATCTGGCGCAGGAAAGCATTGCCGACCGGCATCGTCGTGGCCTGTTCGGTGATCTGTCGCTGAAGGATTGCGTGACACGCTATCGCAAGGCGATCGACAAGGGCCTGCTGAAGGTGATGTCCAAGATGGGTATCTCCGTGCTCAGCTCCTATCGTGGCGGCTATAATTTCGAGGCGATCGGGCTTTCCCGTTCTCTGGTGGGTGAGTTCTTCCCCGGCATGCAGTCCCGCATTTCCGGCATCGGTCTGGGCGGTATCGCACACAAGGCGCTGGAACTGCACCGGATGGCATGGTCCAGCGATGCGGTGACGCTGCCCGTGGGCGGCTTTTACAAGCTGCGTCGTCGTGGCGAGGTCCATGCTTTCGATGGACCGCTGATCCATACCCTGCAGGAAGCTGTGGCAACCGGCAGCTACACCACCTATCGGCGTTATACCGACATGGTGCGTCGCCTGCCGCCGGTCGCGCTGCGTGATCTGCTGGATTTCCGGATGGAAGGGCGCACGCCTGTCTCCACCGATGATGTCGAAAGCATTACCGAGATCCGCAAGCGTCTGGTGGCACCGGGCATTTCGCTCGGCGCACTCAGCCCGGAAGCGCATGAGACGCTGTCCATCGCCATGAACCGGATCGGTGCGCGCAGCGATAGCGGGGAAGGCGGTGAAGACCCCGGCCGCGCAAAGCCGCGTCCGAATGGCGACAATGCGTCCTCTGCCATCAAGCAGATTGCCTCCGGTCGCTTCGGTGTGACGGCGGAATATCTGAACAACTGCCGTGAAATCGAGATCAAGGTCGCGCAGGGGGCAAAGCCCGGCGAAGGCGGTCAGCTGCCTGGCTTCAAGGTCACGGGCCTGATTGCCAAACTGCGCCATTCCACCCCCGGTGTGATGCTGATCAGCCCGCCGCCGCATCATGATATCTACTCGATCGAGGATCTTGCGCAGCTGATCTACGATCTGAAGCAGATCAATCCCGATGCGACAGTCTGCGTGAAGCTGGTGGCGCGCTCCGGTATCGGCACCATTGCCGCGGGTGTTGCCAAGGCCAAGGCGGATGCAATTCTGGTCAGCGGCCATGTCGGCGGCACCGGCGCCAGCCCGCAGACCTCGGTGAAATATGCGGGCCTGCCGTGGGAAATGGGGCTGTCGGAGACGCATCAGGTGCTGATGCTCAACCGTCTGCGTCACCGCGTGAAGCTGCGCACCGATGGCGGCATCAAGACCGGTCGCGATGTGGTCATCGCCGCGATGCTGGGTGCCGAGGAATTCGGCATCGGCACCGCATCGCTGGTGGCGATGGGCTGCATCATGGTGCGTCAGTGCCATTCCAATACCTGCCCGGTGGGCGTGTGCACACAGGATGAGGCACTGCGCGAGAAATATGATGGCTCGCCGGAGAAGGTGATCAATCTGTTCTCCTTCATCGCGGAGGAGGTGCGGGAAATTCTTGCGTCTCTGGGCGTGCGGACGCTGGCGGAGGTGGTGGGCCGGACCGATCTGCTGCATCAGGTCAGCCGTGGCTCTGAATTCCTCGATGACCTCGATCTCAATCCCTTGCTGGTGCAGGCCGATCCGGGATCGCATGCCCGTTACTGCACCATCGAGGGCAGGAACGAGGTCCCCGAAACCCTTGATGCCCGCATGATTGCCGACGCAGCCCCGCTGTTTGAGCGTGGCGAGAAAATGCAGCTGCAATACGGGGTGCGGAATACGCATCGTGCGGTTGGCACGAAGATGTCTTCGAAGATCGTGCGGAAATTCGGTATGACGGGCCTCCAGCCGAACCATGTCACCGTGCGTCTGCGGGGCAATGCGGGTCAGTCACTGGGGGCTTTTGCGGTGCAGGGGCTGAAGCTGGAAGTGTTCGGCGATGCCAATGACTATGTCGGCAAGGGCCTCTCCGGCGCGACCATCGTGATCCGGACCTCCCCGTCTTCTCCGTTGCGGACCGAGGAAAACACCATTATCGGCAATACCTGTCTGTATGGTGCCACCAGCGGCAGGCTTTTTGCGGCGGGTCGGGCCGGGGAGCGCTTCGCGGTGCGTAACTCCGGCGCCAGCACCGTCGTCGAGGGCTGCGGCTCCAATGGCTGTGAATATATGACAGGTGGAACCGTCGTTATTCTGGGATCGGTCGGGGATAATTTCGGTGCCGGTTTCACCGGTGGTGTGGCCTTCATCTATGATCCGCATGAAAGCTTCGCGGCGCGGGCCAATCCCGATACCATCGCCTGGCATCGTGACTTCTCACCTGACTGGGCCAATGCTCTCAAGGAACTGGTGCGTGAGCATGTGGAGGAAACCGGCAGCCGCTATGCCGCCACCTTGCTGCATGACTGGGACGAGAATGTCGGTGATTTCTGGATGGTTGTGCCCAAGGACTACGTGAAATATCTGCCTATGCCCATCAAGGAGGATGCGAGGGCAGATGCAATCAGGGCCTGATCAAGCTCATCACGGTTGTGCTGAAGACTGACGATCAAAGCAGGCGTTCCATAATGGAGCGCCTGCTTTTTTTCGGGCGTTGATGGCAATTTATGCCCGTGTCCGTCGCATGGGGCTTATCGAGCCGGTGGAGGATGAGATAGAAGTTTCCGCATGCGCACTTTGTATCATCTTCCTCTTTGTCCGTTTTCCAGAAAAGTCCGCGTCGTTCTGGCGGAGAGAAAGCTTCCTTTCGAACTGAAAGTCGAAAAAGTCTGGGAACGCCGCCCGGAGTATCTGGAGATGAATCCGGCGGCTACGGTGCCGGTGCTGGTGGAGCAGAATGGTCTGCCCATTCCGGATTCATCGGTCATCTGTGAATATCTGGAGGAAGCCTATCCTGATATCTCCCTGCTCGGGCGCAGTTTGGCCGAGCGTGTGGAGACGCGCCGTCTGGCAGCGTGGTTTGATGGCAGATTTTATCAGGAGGTGACGAAAAATCTGGTGGGCGAAAAATATCTGAAACGCCTGCTAGGGCGTGGCAATCCCGATGCGACGGCGATCAGGACCGGGTTCACCAGCCTGCGCTATCACATGGAATATCTCGGCTACCTTGCAGATACACGGAAATGGCTGGCGGGTGCGGCCATCGGTCTGGCCGATTTCGCGGCGGCGGCGCATGTATCCTGTCTGGATTTCGGCGGCGATATCGACTGGGAGAAATTTCCCGCCGCTCGTGACTGGTATGCGAGGATCAAAAGTCGCCCCAGCTTCCGTGGTATTCTCGCTGATCGTGTGCCTGGCATCATTCCGCCAGCGCATTACGCCGATCTCGATTTTTAGAATTTTCAGTGCTGGCTTAAGGGGGAGCGTTATTTTCGCTCCGGCCCAGCTTCCTGCAAAGCGAGGTTTTGTGCTGCGAGATCGCCGGTGGCGGAATCGGGGGCCAGTGAGATGATCCGCTCCCAATCCTGCCTGGCGCCGTCTTCATTGCCCTGTCGTTGCCGCAGAATACCGCGTTCCAGCAGGGCATCGACATTATCAGGGTCCTGATCCAGTGCTCTGGCGATATCGTCCGCTGCCTGATCCGGCTTATCCAGTCGCCGGAGGCAAGCCGCGCGGTAGACCAGTGCATCGGTTCGGCGCGAATCGATGTCCAGCGCGTGATTAAGATCGGCGATGGCTTCCTTGAAGTGCTCCAGTGTCGCGAAGGCAACAGCCCGATCGATCAGCAGGTCGGGATCATCGGGGGCCAGAGCCAACGCATGGCTGGCGGCTTCCAGAGCTTTCTGTGTATTACCCGCGATAATCCACGCCTGATCGGCTTGACCGAAAATACTGGCCCGCGCAATGGCGGGTGCCTTGCTGGTGGTGCCCAGCGTTTCCAGCATGCGGGCGCCCGTTTCAGCATTGCCCAATGCGATTTCCGCCAGCGCGGCACAATGGGCCGCACCATCTCCTCCTGTTTTCCAGTTTTCCGCCATCTGATAAGCGCCGGAGGGATCGGTGGTGAGCATGGACAGGCAACGGTCGTAATCCGCGCCCTGCGCAATCCGGGGAGGCACTGGGGGTACGGGAAGATCCTCGGCTGAGTCGGTGGCGTTTTCATCATTGATCGGCGCAGAAAAGGGCGACTGATCCTGGCTAAGCCACCAGACACCGCTGCCTGCGCCCGCAAGCAGCAGGATCATCAGCAGAACATGCAGGGGCGCTGGTGATTTCATGACGGGTAACAGTCTAGCCTGCTAATGTGGCTTGCGGAAATGGCGCGTTTGCGTTTCGCATGGCGGCCCGTGTCTGAAACCCTGACAAGAGCGTGCGCGATGGATCAAGGCAAACTCCTGATTTTCGGCCTCGGTTACACGGGAACGGCAACGGCGCGTCTGGCGCTTTCCGATGGCTGGTCCGTGAGCGGGACGAAACGGCAGGCAGATTCCTCGGCTTTGCCAGGCGGAGAGGTTCTGGCTTTTGATGATCCGGCCATCGCCGAGAGGCTGTTTTCCGCGACCCATCTGCTGGTGACGGCCGCACCGGATGAAGCAGGGGATCCGGTGCTGGTTCGATGGGGGGAGGCTATTCGCGGTGCTCCCCGACTGCGATGGATTGGATATTATTCCAGCACAGGCGTCTATGGCGACTGGGACGGAGCATGGGTGGACGAAGCAACCCCGCCTCGGCCGGCGCATGCCCGCAGCCAACGGCGACTGGAGGCGGAGCAGGCATGGGAGGCCCTGGCCGATCATCATGCCGTTGATATCATCCGGCTGGCCGGCATTTACGGGCCGGGCCGTTCTGCACTGGATGATGTTCGCGCCGGTCGGGCGCGGCGCGTCATTAAACCGGGCCATGCTTTCGGGCGCATCCATCGGGACGATATTGCCCGGGCTACGCTGGTGGCAGCCTCCCGAGCAGGGGCTGGCGTGAGGATATTGAATTTTGTGGATGATTGCCCGGCTGAAAGTGCCGCTGTGGTGGAGGAGGCAGCGCGGCTGCTGCATGCACCCCTTCCGCCGTCTGTCCTGTTTAAGGAGGCAGTCGCCACCATGTCGCCTATGGCCCGCAGCTTCTGGGACGATAACCGGCGTGTCTCCTGTGTTGCGACCAAGGCGGAACTGGACATCGACTGGCTTTATCCGTCTTTCAGGGAGGGACTAAATGCCATCTTGGCGGCGGAGGGAGGCGCGGCTACAGAAGGTAACATCTGACATCGGCCGATGCCGTGGCTAAAAATATTGATGGCAGGTCTTGTCATGGATGCTGCGGTGCAGCAAAAAACTGCTCAAGCCAGCATCCCGATGCGCCGTCCCGTTCGCTCTGCCCGTGAATTTTGGTGATCGCCTTGCATCTTCCCATTCTATCTATCCTTATGGGCCTGCCAATTTTTGGCTCCTTCCTTCTGCTGTTTTTGCGGGGGACCGGAATTTCACAGGCTGCGACAGCCCGGGGTATCGCGCTGGGTGTCAGCCTGATTACTTTTCTGTTGTCCCTGGTGCTGTGGATCGAGTTCGATCCTTCGATGACGGGTCTTCAGTTTGAGGAGCGGGCAAACTGGATGCCGGGCTTCGGGGTCTCCTATCATCTCGGGGTAGACGGTTTCAGCCTCCTGCTGCTTCTACTGACAACCTTGCTGACGCCGATTTCCATTCTGGCGGCATGGCGGGTCATTCACGAGCGTGTTTCTCATTACATGCTGGCTGTGCTGATGTTGCAGGCTGCAATGATCGGCGTATTCGTTGCGCAGGATTTTGTGGTTTTCTACATCTCCTATGAGGCGACGCTGGTTCCCGGTTCCCTGTTGATCGGTCTGTGGGGCGGCCCACGTCGCGCTTTCGCGGCCATGAAGTTCTTTCTTCTGACTTTCGGCAGCTCCCTGCTGATGCTGCTGGTGCTGCTATATGCGTGGTATGTGACCGGCTCCACCGATATGGATGTGCTGCTGCATACGCGCTTCCCCATGACCGCACAGAGCCTGATTTTCCTGGCTTTCGTGCTGGCTTTCGGCACCAAGCTTCCGATCTGGCCACTGCATTCCTGGCTGCCGGATGCTTATGGCGAAGCGCCCGCCCCTGCGACTGCACTGCTCTCCGGTGTGATGGCCAAGGCGGGGGCCTATGGTCTGCTGCGCTTCGCCATTGGCATGGCGCCTGATGCGGCCCGCCACTATGCGCCGGTGATGATGATCCTCGGTGTCGTCGGGGTGATCTACGCAGCCATTATCGCCTGTGCGCAGACCGATATGAAGAAAATGGTCGCCTATTCCTCCTTCTCCCATATGGGGCTGGTGGTGGTGGGCCTGTTCAGCCTGACCACAGAGGGTATTGATGGCGCGCTGTTCCAGATGGTCTCACACGGGATCATCATCGCAGGCCTGTTTTTCTGCGTCAGCATGGTCAGCTTCCGCGCCGGTTCCCGTGATTTCGCGAAAGTCACGGGTGTCGTTAATTACGCCCCGCGGCTGGCGGCTCTGGCGATGGCCTTTTCCATGGCGAGCATCGGCTTGCCGGGAACGGGTGGCTTTGTCGGAGAGGTGCTGGTGATTTTCGGTGCCCTGCATGTCAATGTCTGGCTGGCCCTGCTGGCTGGCACCAGCATGGTACTGGGCGCGATCTACATGTTGAGCTTTTACTGGCGCGTCATGTTCGGCAAGCTGAGCGGAGCTGTCTCCGTTCTGCATGATATGACGCGTCTGGAGATGGCGGTGCTGGTGCCGCTTGTCGTGTTGACGCTGTGGATGGGATTCTACCCGACCAGCTTCACCAGAGTGTTCAATGCCAGTGCCCATGCGCAGGTTGTCACTGTGAACGCGCATGAGCATGCGCTGGCTTCTGCTGCTCTGCCGGTTGTGCTCAGCCGCAATTAAGGTCGGGATACAGTTTCCGCCTGCCTGATGCGTTCCATGATGTCCTGAGGGGAGGCTCCGCTTTCCCGCAGGGATCGCACGGTCAGGGCAGCATCACGTTTCGCCAGCCTCTGTCCATCAGCCCCCTTCAGGAGGCCATGATGCGCATAAGCGGGTTCCGGCCAGCCGAACAGGGTCTGTAGCAGGCGGTGCAGGTCGGTGGCCGCCAGCAAATCTTCCCCCCGGGTCACCAGCGTAACGCCCTGGACGGCATCGTCATGCGCGGCACAGAGGTGATAGCTGGCAGGCACGTCCTTCCGTGCCAGTACTACATCCCCAAAGCGTTCCGGGTAGCATGGAAAGCGAATGCCATGTTCGACCCGCTCCAGCGGATGAGACAGGCGGCGTAATGCGGCCTGCATGTCGAGCCGCCATGCACAGGCCTCTCCGGCAGCCAGCCGCGCGTCTTGTTCAGCCGGTGACAGGGAACGGCAGGTGCCCGGATAAAGCGGCACACCATCAGGGCTGTGTGGCGCACTGCCGGCTTCGGCGATTTCGCGGGTGATGTCGGCGCGGGTGCAGAAACACGGATAGAGCAATCCCTCTGACCGGAGATTTTTCAGTGCCTGGCTGTATTCCGCCATGTGCCGGGACTGGATACGTACAGGTTGCTGCCATTCAAAGCCCAACCAGCCGAGATCCTCCAGCAGGGCCGCACTCCATTCCGGGCGGCAACGTGTTGTATCGATATCCTCAATCCGCAGCAGGAAATAGCCTTGGCTGGCCTGCTTTATGGCCTGCCACGCAGCATAAACATGGCCCAGATGCAGATGGCCGGTGGGGCTGGGGGCAAAACGGGTGATGACAGTCATGGAGAGCGTTTATCATGGCATGCTGTGGAGACGAATGCATGATGCTGCAACGACAAGGATGGATAACCTGGTCTTCCGATGAGGGGGTTGGTCCTGCAACCGCAATCACGGGGTGGATGAAGCCACCAGTGAATAGCCGGGTGCGATATTTGATCGTGCTGTGCCACGGCCATGGCAATGATGCGAGCGGTATGATGTGGCTGGCGGAGCATTGGGCGCCGCATTTGCCTGACGCTGTCTTTTTATCCTTGAACGGGTGGGAACCATGTGTGCTGCATCCCGGCACACGCCAATGGTGGTCTTTGCGTGATCGGACCCCGGAAACCGACCGTGCCGGCGCGGCGCGCCTCGGCCCGGTTCTGGCGGAGACGATCAGGATTGCCACCACGGGGCTGGGCTTGACAGCTTGTGACGTGGCCCTGGTCGGCTTTAGCCAGGGCGCCATGAGCGTACTGGCTGCCGGGCTGTTTGCAGAAAGCCGGATAGCGGGCGAGGTGGGCCGTGCCATCGTCAGTATCGCCGGCGCCTTGCATCTGGCTGAGGAAGCTTCGATCCCGTCAGCAGACACTATGCCAGCCGTGCTGCTGCTCCATGGTGATCAGGATGATGTGGTGCCCCTTACGCGCAGCATGGTGGCCGATTCCAGGCTGAAAGCCATGCATGTGCCGGTCACACTGACTATCCTGCCGGGGGTTGGGCATGAGGTCACCGCTGAAGAAGCCGATTGCGCACTTGCGTTTATCATCAGGGTTTTACAGGCGGATGCTTAGACGCTTTCCGTCATGGTGGTTCATGACGAAGTCATGACGTGTGCCTGTATCCGGGTTGCTACAACACGGCTTGTCTGCAATAAAAGTCAAAGTTCTCCGCGGCGCACATTATCTGGCAGTTCGTGGCTAGGATTTCTTCACCAGACTGTGCGACCGCCTGAATAGGAAGCGGCAATGCCTGATGGTGAGCAGTTGCACAGCCTTGTCAGAACGGGTGGACCGGCACAGTTTCCGGCTCTGGTTCTCAATGCGGATTTCCGCCCGCTCTCATATTTTCCGCTCTCGCTATGGTCGTGGCAGGATGCGGTGAAAGCGGTTTTTCTCGATCGTGTCTCCGTGCTCAGCGAATACGATCACGAAGTCCGTTCCCCCAGCCGTACGCTGAGACTGCCCAGCGTAATTGCGCTGAAGGATTATGTTCCCACGGCAAGGCGCCCGGCTTTCACCCGGTTTAACGTGTTCCTGCGCGATGCCTTTTCCTGCCAGTATTGCGGGCAACGTATGCCGACGCCGGAACTGACCTTTGATCACGTTATTCCACGCTGCCGGGGTGGGCGGACGACCTGGGAAAACGTCATTACGGCTTGTGGAAGCTGTAATCTGCGCAAGGGGTCGCGGTTGCCGCGTGAATGCAATATGCTGCCTTTGACGACGCCGCGTCAGCCTTCAACGTGGGAATTGCAGGATAATGGGCGGGCTTTCCCTCCCAACTATCTGCATGAAAGCTGGCGCGATTATCTGTATTGGGACAGCGAACTGGAGAGCTGAGCCCGCACGGCCTGCCTCTCTATTGGCCGTACGGCCGGCAAAGAAAGAAAATGGCAGGCAGGCTGAGACAATACGGTATCCCTTTGGCGCTCATGATCATGGTCGCGGGGATGACGGGGCTGGTATCCTATTCGGTGACCTTGTACCGGCTGTTCTGCCAGGTGACCGGAGCGGGCGGCACCACCCAGCGTGTCACGGAGGATGAGGCGACCCAAGCGGTTTCATCCCGCATGGTCACGGTGTTCTTCAATGCCGATGTTTCCCCGAAACTGCCCTGGCGTTTTCGTCCTCTGCAACGCAGTGTCAAAGTGCGTCTGGGACAGCAGGTGCCGATTTTCTATGAAGCGGAGAACACCAGCGATCAGGATATCGTGGGCCATGCCACCTTCAATGTGACTCCGGATAAAGCGGGCATCTACTTCAAGAAGATCGAGTGCTTCTGCTTTACGGAGGAGAGGCTGGCGGCGCATCGCTCGGTGCAGATGCCTGTGCTGTTCTATGTTGATCCAGCCATGGCCAACGATCCGGCCATGCAGGATGTGGATCAGATTACGCTGTCCTATACGTTTTTCCGTTCCGAGACCGGGCAGACTCCGGCGGATCTGGCGCGTTTCCATGACGGGCCGCCGGATGCGGCGCTGGGAAAGAAAATATTCGCTGCCCAATGTTCAGGCTGTCATGAAATGGGCACCGATAAGGAAGGCCCCCGTCTGGCAGGCATTATCGGCCGTAAGGCAGGCTCCGTGCCGGGTTATCCATACAGCAAGGCTTTGGCGGCTGCGGATTTCATCTGGGATGAGGGGCATCTCGACCGCTGGCTGGCCGGCCCTGCCGCCATGCTGCCCGGTGCGGCGATGCCCATGAGCATTGATAATCCTGTCGCCCGGCGGGATATCATCGCCTACCTGAAACAGGTCATGCCCGGAAAAGCGACGGAGGCGACTCCCCGGCCGCCGACTGCACCGGTCGATCGGAAAGGGCCGGGTTGAGGGACAATATTAAAACGACACATTGGTGCGAAAACCGAGCACCAAAGCCGTTCCGTATTGTCGTACACCGCCTGGATGCACCACGACCTGAAGGTCAGGCTCAATCGTCAGACCTTCGCAGGCATGGATTGTATATTCGGCCTCCATGATAACTTCATCACCCTGGGGTCCGGGAACGCCGCCCGTCAGGGGCTGCCCTGCAGCCTGCTCGGCTTTTTGGAGCGCCTTCAGGCCCCGGCTCTGCTGAGCGTAATAGACGGCGAAACCATAGCTGTCCCTGCGACGTGCGGGCCAGAAAGCACGGTCCACCATTCCGACAAAACCGAGGCTGCGATAGGGTGAAAACCTGTCATCCGACAGGGTGAAACCGGCAAAGACGATCAGCCCTTCCCGTGTATAGGGACCGCGCCGCAGCAGCATCTGGTCGGCCATGATCCAGAATCCCGAGCGGCCTCTGATCGTTTTTTGCGTGGCCGGATTGTTGGAAGGGGCGGGAAGGTCATATCCCTCGTCCGAGGGAAGATCGCGGTACAGAGTGTTGGTGCGCGCACTGTCATAATAGGCCCCTATTTTATAATGCCCCGACCGCTCGTTATTCCCGCCCCCCGGTTCCCAACCGATTTCCACCGGGATCATCATACCGTTGGCTGTGGCTGGGCTGAACTGAAGTCCCGTACGACCCCCCCGTGCGGAATTGGACTCAAAAACACCACTTTCCACATAGATTTCCGGTGTAGGGCGACCGCGGATGCGTCCACCCCAGTTGGCGGCGGCACCATTGGTAAAGGCGGGTCTGTCACCGGCCGATAAAGGCGTGGGGACACCACAGAAAGCATTGCTGACGAATTCGCAATAGAGTGGAGATGATGCGAAATCGGTCGCGACCTGCAACCGCCCCACGGCAATCGACACTCTTTTTTTGAGCAGGAGTTGCTCGGCATAGACCATCGACAAATGGGCCGCGACATTGCCGCCGCCGCCCGCGATTTCCTGCACGGGATAGAGAGAGTCCCCCATCACCGTACTGCTCAGACTGCGCCCGGCGCGATTGATAACGATTGCGCGGGTGGTCAACCCGTTCCAGCCCGCCAATTTATTCCAGTCAATCTTGAGTTCGATGCCGCGATTATCGGCATAGGCAATGCCACGCCCCCGACCACCGGTGACATTGCCCATCGTCTCGCTGAGATAGCCGGCGATAAGGTCGATCCCATGATGTTCCAGAGGGGGTCTGAGACCGCCCCAATCACCGAAAAAATGCTCTCTGGGCGCCATGGGCGGGATGGTCGGATCAGGTGGTTGCGTCAGGGAGCGGGACGGCATGGAGCCAAGCCCCGGGGTTTCAGACTGTGCATGGGCCTGGGTTATCAGCGACAATCCCATCGCAGCACCGACCAGAATCCTGACAGTCAGACAAAGGTGTGAAAGGAACATCGCGAACCGGAAAGCCAAAAAACGCATGCAAAAATATTTCGATACCGCATTAAGCAAACTGCAATGACGGTATGATCTGAACAGGATGGAGTTTAAACGCGTTCGCTGATGGCGATGGCCAGCCGGCAGCCAGCCTTGATGGCACCGGATAGCAGCCGATAGGCCGGTGCCAGCTCTGCCTCATTGGCAAGGCCGATATCGCGGTGCTCCAGTTCTTCCTCCCTGAAGCGGGCGATGGTTTCTTTCAGTTCGTGCTCATCATCGGGCAGAGCCTCGATCTGTCGGGCGTAGTGATCGTCGATGGTTTCCTCGACGGCGACGGTGCAGGCCATGGCGGCACGTTCTCCAATGGCGGCCGTCAGGGCTCCGAGAGCAAAACCGGCTACATGCCAGAAAGGCAGCATCGCGGTTGGGCGGACCCGGCGATCGGCGATCATGCGGGAGAATGTTTCGCGATGAACATCCTCCTGCGCTTTCATGTGTTCCAGTGTCGGCGCATGGCGGGAGCGGCGCAAAACGGCAAGCTGCCCGGCATAGATCCGTGATGCGCCGTATTCTCCCGCGTGATCCACCCGGATCATCCGCGCCAGCCTCTCCCGGGCCGGGAGATCGCCGGGCAAGGAGGGCGACATGCGAGCCGAGGCTGAAGCTGTGTGCGTCATGCAGCGTTTCTCCGGATCAGGCGCGGTCTGGTTTCAAGGCCAGCAGCATTTTCATCATGATGATGGCCATAGCCAAAGCATAAAGACAGTTCGCGAATGCCATGGAAACCGGAAAGCCTGGAATAAGATAGGTCGGCTCGTCACAGGGCTTGTCGGGCCGGGTCGGCATATGTGCCAGCATATCGGTAATAGAGAGTTGACTGCTGAAGCGTGGCGCCGCGCATTCCGGCAAAGGGCTGGGCCAGAAATGCCACTCGACCCCGGCATGCAGCAGTCCGGCTCCGGCTGCCACACAAAAACTCAGCGCCGCCAGTCCACAGAGCACGAGAGCCGGACGGGGAGGCAGAAACAACGCGATCACGCCCAGTGCGATTGCAATCCGGTATGGCCAGCGTTCTACCAGACAGAGCGCACAGGGCGGCCGGTGCGCCCACCATTCCAAGGAAAAAGCCACACCAAGCGCCAGAGAGGCCATAATAACGGCAAAAAGAGCGATAATGCGATGACATGCCATACCGACAGGATAGGACAGACCGCGTCTTCTGTCGCTACTCCTGTCGCAGGAGGTCATCTGTAGGTCGCCAGATGCGGGAAAAGGGGATGGCAGGGCTGCCGAGGTGGTCGATTGCCGCTGAAGGGAAGGCGGCGTTAGGGTTGAACAGATTCTCTTCAGCAGGACTGTAGTGTTCCCATGAGCCTGATTGCCGCGCGTCTTGACCGTATCAGCCCCAGCCAGACCATTGCCATCAGCACCAAAGCCCGTGCGTTGAAGGCTGCTGGCCGTGATGTGATCAGCCTTTCCGCCGGAGAGCCGGATTTCGATACGCCGGACAATGTGAAGAAAGCGGCGATCAAGGCCATCGAGAAGGGCGACACGAAATATACCGACGTTGCCGGCACTGCCGCCCTGCGCAACGCGATCGTGGAAAAATTCAGGCGTGATAGTGGTCTTGATTATGCTCCGGACGAGATCATCGTCTCCACCGGCGGCAAGCAGGTGATTTTCAACGCCATGCTGGCCACGCTGAATGCGGGAGATGAGGTGATCATCCCGGCCCCGTGCTGGGTGAGCTACCCGGACATCGTTGCCCTTTGCGACGGCAAGCCGGTTCTGGTCTCCTGCAGCGAGCAGCGCAGCTTCAAGATCAGCCCCGAGGAACTGGAAGCCGCGATCACGCCCAAGACCAAATGGCTGATGCTCAACAGCCCCAGCAACCCGACCGGTGCCGCCTATTCCGCAGCGGAGCTGAAGGCGCTGGCAGACGTTCTGCTGCGTCATCCGCAGGTCTGGATCATGACGGACGATATCTACGAGAAGCTGGTTTACGGCGGGTTCGCTTTTGCCACGCTGGCTCAGGTAGAGCCGCGTCTGAAAGACCGCACCCTGACCGTGAACGGGTGTTCCAAGGCCTATGCGATGACCGGCTGGCGCATCGGGTTTGCCGGTGGTCCGAAGGTGCTGATCAAGGCGATGGACAAGTTGCAGAGCCAGTCCACCTCCAACACCTCCTCCATCAGTCAGGCCGCGGCGGTCGAGGCGTTGATCGGCCCGCAGGACAGCATCGCCGATATGCTGGCCATCTATCAGGAGCGTCGTGATCTGGTGGTGGAGATGCTGAATGCGGCTCCGGGCGTGACGTGTCATAAGCCGGAAGGCGCGTTTTATGTCTTCCCGTCGGTGAAGGGCTGCTTCGGCAAGACCAGCAAGGGTGGCGTCAAGATCGTCGATGACGAATCCTTCGTGACCGCGCTGCTGGAGGAAGAAGGCGTGGCGGCGGTGCATGGGTCCGCTTTCTGCTATCCGGGCTATTTCCGCATCAGCTATGCCACAAGCACCGAGGCGCTGCGGGAGGCCTGCACACGTATACAGCGTTTCTGTGCGGCTCTGTCCTGAAGCAGTCTTTAGTCCTGACGGGATGGAAAAAGGCCGGGCGCTTGCGTGTCCGGCCCTTTTCGTTAAGTGCATGGCGCTGATCTATCGATAGAAAGACGGACACTCTCTGATGCCGAGTTTTGCGCAGCGCCTGAATGGGCTGGATGTTTCCCCCACCATCGCGGTGACGCAGCGTGCGCGCGTGTTGCGGGCGGAGGGGCATGATGTCATCTCCCTGTCGATCGGGGAGCCGGATTTTCCAACTCCACCGGAAGCGATTGAGGCTGCTCATGCGGCAGCATTGGCCGGGGATACGAAATATCCACCCATCGTGGGTGCGTCGGCGCTGGTCAGTGCGATCCGGGGCAAGTTTCAGCGGGAAAACGGGCTGGATTTCGCACCGAACGAGATCACCATCGCCAATGGTGCCAAGCAGATCATCTACAACGCGATCATGGCGACGGTGGATCCGGGGGATGAAATCGTCATTCCCGCCCCCTACTGGGTCGCATATGAGTTGGTGACCCGGCTGGCCGGGGGCGTGCCGGTGATCGTGAATTGCCCACAGGAGACAGGGTTTCGTCTGAAACCGGAGGTTCTGGAGGCGGCGATCACGCCCAAAACCCGATGGGTGTTGTTGAATTTTCCCAATAACCCGACCGGGGCCGCGATTACGCCTGCGGAGATGGCGGCGCTGGCCGAAGTGATGCGTCGCCATCCGCATGTCTGGATCATGTGCGATGATATTTATGAGCATCTGCTCTATGACGGCTTCGTCTATCGCACCATGGCGGCGGTCGCACCGGATCTGCGGGACCGTATCCTCACTATTTCCGGTGTGTCCAAATCTTACGCGATGACGGGATGGCGTGTCGGCTTTGCGGGAGGGCCATCATCCCTGATCAAGGCGATGAACAATATGCAGAGCCAGGCGACATCTGGTGTCGCAGGGATTGCACAGGCGGCGGCAGCGGCTGCCTTGAATGGTGACCCGGCCCTGCTGGCGGAGCGGGCAGCCATTTATGCAGCGCGGCGTGACTTCGTGGTGTCCGCCCTTCAATCTGCCCCCGGCCTGACCTGCCACAAGCCGGAGGGGGCATTTTACGTTTTCCCCGGTGTCGCCGGGCTGCTTGGCCGTCATTCCGCAGGCGGCCGTTTGTTGCAGACCGATGAGGATGTGGCACTGGCTCTGCTGGAGGAATCCTATCTGGCCGTGGTGCATGGTGCGGCCTTCGGCATGAGTCCCTATCTGCGGTTGAGCTATGCCACGGATGAGACGTCGCTGGCGCGTGCCTGCGAGCGTCTGGTGGCCTTCTGCGAAACTGTACGCTGATCGCGGATGCTCCTTGCGGAAAGAGAATGGTGTGAGGCCGGTAGAGCCATGTTAGGAGAGGGGCCATGTCCGAGATAAAGACTTCATGCTCCGCGCTTTCGCCCACTCCTCAGGAGGGCGATCCGGTCTTTTCCATCGTGGTCCCGTGCTACAATGAGCAGGACGGGCTGGAGATGTTCCATACCCGGCTTGCCTCCGTCATGGATGGGATGGGGGAGAGCTGGGAGGTGGTCTATGTCAATGATGGCAGCCGTGACCGCACGCTCGATGTAATGCAAACTCTGCGTCGGGCCGATCCCCGCATCAGCGTGGTTGGCCTGTCCCGTAATTTCGGCAAGGAAATCGCCACCACCGCGGGACTGGATCATGCACGCGGTCAGGCGGTCATCGTCACCGATGCGGATTTGCAGGATCCGCCGGAATTGATCCCGGAACTGGTCGCGCAATGGCGGCAGGGTTTCGACATGGTCTATGCCCAGCGCCGTGTCAGGGAAGGCGAGACCTGGCTGAAAAAAGCAACGGCGAATGCTTTTTACAACCTGATGACGCGCCTCGGGGATGTCAGCCTGCCCCCCAATGCCGGGGATTTTCGTCTGATGAGCCGCCGTGCGGTGGATGCTCTGCTGCGTCTGAGGGAGCAGCATCGCTTCATGAAGGGCCTGTTCGCCTGGATCGGCTATCCCTCTGTTGCTGTTCAGTATGATCGCGCGCCCCGTGCGGTGGGCGAGTCCAAATGGTCGTACTGGAAGCTGTGGAACCTCGCGCTGGAGGGGATCACCGGCTTTACCGTCGTGCCGCTGAAGCTGGCGACATATCTCGGTATTCTGGTTGCGCTGTTCGCGGTGCTGTATGGCGGCAATATCGTGCTGTCCAAGCTGTTCTTCGGCAATCCCGTGCCGGGTTATCCCAGCCTGATGGCAGTGGTGCTGTTTCTGGGTGGTGTGCAGTTGATGACGCTGGGCGTGATCGGGGAATATCTCGGCCGCGTGTTCAACGAGACCAAGCGCCGTCCGCTCTATTTCGTGGAGCGTCATCTGCCGAGCGATCCCTCAATGACGCCTCCCTATGTCGGAGACTCCGTGCGTGGCTGACGGGCTGGATCCTGATGACTGGGACGCGTTACGCAGCCTTGGTCATCGTATGCTGGATGACATGTTCGACCATCTGGCCGGCGCACGCTCCGGAGCGGTGTGGCGGCCTTTGCCTCATCAGGTGAGGGATGTGTTCAAAACGCCTGCCCCGCGTGATGGCAGCAGTCTGGAATCCGTCTACGAACAGTTCCGCAATGATGTGCAACCTTATGCGACCGGGAATATTCATCCGCGCTTCATGGGCTGGGTGCATGGTGGCGGCACGGCGGTCGGGATGCTGGCGGATATGCTGGCGGCCGGGCTGAACGCCAATCTGGGCGGGCGGGATCATGCTCCGGTCGAGGTGGAGCGGCAGGTGATCCGCTGGTCGGCTGAACTGTTGGGCATGCCGTCAGAAACCTCCGGTATTCTGGTGACCGGCTCCTCCATGGCGAATTTCATCGGCATTCTCGTGGCGCGTCTGGCGGCGCTCGGGCCGCAGGTGCGTCATGAAGGGGTCGGGCAGAGCGGCTTCACCGCTTATGCCGGGGCTAATGCCCATGGTTGTATTCCCCGTGCGATGGATATGGCCGGGTTCGGCAGCGATGCCTTGCGTTCGGTGCCGCTGGATGATGCGCATTGCATGAGGCTGGATGCTCTGGCTGCCATGGTGGCTGAAGATCGGGCGCAGGGGAGGCTGCCTGCTCTGGTCATTGCCACGGCGGGAAGTGTCGATACCGGGGCTATCGACGATCTGGATGCGCTGGCCACATTCTGTGCTGCCGAAGGGATGCGGCTGCATGTCGATGGAGCGTTCGGGGCGATGCTGGCCCTCTCGCCCGTGTTGCGCCATCGTGTGAATGGCCTGGCACGGGCCGATTCCATCGCGTTTGATTTCCATAAATGGCCGCAGGTACCCTACGACGCAGGCTGCGTGCTTGTGCGCGATCCCGTATTGCACCGGCAGGCTTTTGCGCAGGATCTGGCTTATCTGCGGCGCGATATCCGGGGCTTGTCCGGTGGCGCGCCATGGCCATGCGATCTTGGGCCGGATTTGTCACGCGGGTTTCGGGCGCTGAAAGTCTGGATGATGCTCAAAACCTACGGCGCCGACCGTCTCGGCGCGGTGGTAGAGACGTGCTGCGACGTCGCCACCCATTTGGCCGCGCGGGTGGCGGCTGAGCCGGAGCTGGAGTTGCTGGCCCCGCTGCCTGGGCAGAATGGCCTGAATGTTGTGTGTTTCCGTTTTATCGCCGCCCCGGGTGATCTCGACCGTCTGAACATAGAGCTGGTCGCGGATGTTCAGGAATCCGGTGTTGCGGTCCCCTCAACAACGCATTTACGGGGGACGCTCGCGATTCGTGCTGCCATCGTCAATCATCGGACGAGGCGGGAGGATGCCGATATTCTGGTAAATGCAGTGTTGAAAGCCGGACGCTGCCGTGTCAGCCAGTTGGTGGCAACCGGCTGACACAGGCGTTGCGTCAGCCGAGTTCGGCCAGCTTGCCAAGCAAAAAGTCACGGAATACGGAAACGCGCTTGGAACTGCGCAGCTCCTCCGGATAGACGAAATACACGTCGATCTTGGGAGATTCGATCTCCGGCAGCACGCGCTCCAGCCCGTCCATTTCGTTGCTCATGTAATCGGGCAGGGCCCCGATCCCCAGACCGGACTGAATGGCCAGCGCCATCGCCTGGAGTGAGTTGACATCCAGCAACGGACGTCGCGGTGTGCCGCTCTTGCGCCCGGCTTCGGCCAGCCAGTTGATGTTGTTGACCGGCGAGTGATAGTCGCCAAACAAAATCAGCCGGTGATTGTCGAGGTCTTCCACTGATTGCGGCCGACCATGCTGCTCGAAATAGGCAGGTGTGCCGACCACATGCCATTTGATGGTCATCAGATGGCGCTGCACCAGATCAGGCTGCTTGGGCGGATGCATACGGATGGCCACATCGGCCTCCCGCATCGCCAGATCGAGATCGGCATCATCCAGCAGCAGTGACAGCGACACGTCTGGATATGCGGCCAGGAATTGGTGCAGGCGGGGTGCCAGCCATGAAGCGCCAAAGCCGACCGTGGTGGTGACTTTCAGACGACCGGCGGGCTTTTCCTTGCTTTCGGTCAGCAGGGCCTCGGTCATAGCCAGTTTGGCAAAAACTTCGCGCACGGTACGGTTCAGGCTTTCGCCTTGCTCGGTCAGGATCAGGCCGCGGGCATGCCGGTGAAACAAGGGAACCTGAAGGGCCTCCTCCAGTGCCGAAATCTGGCGGGACACGGCAGACTGGCTCAGGTTCAACGTATCGCCAGCATGCGTAAAGCTGCCTGCTTCAGCCACGGCGTGGAAGACGCGCAGTTTGTCCCAGTCCATTGTTTACGCCACTCCCCGCTTCCGGGTGCGCTATGTGCGACCCATCGATGATTCGGCCTGCCGGGCCGCGGTCTCCTGTTCTCCGCGCACCCATCCCGGACGCCGGGCGTTGGCGGACGATTCGCTATTCTGCTGCCAGCATGGACGAATCGGTATGTTCGGCTACCCACTTTTCCGCCTCCAGCGCCGCCATGCAACCTGTTCCGGCAGCAGTAACGGCCTGACGGTATATTTTATCTTGTACATCTCCTGCCGCGAACACACCGGGGATTGAGGTGCAGGGGGTTCCCGGGCGGGTCACCACATATCCTTCTTCATCCAGTTCCAGCTTGCCACGGAAGATGGCGGTATTGGGGGAATGGCCGATTGCCACGAAAACGCCATCCACCGGCAGTGTGCTGGTATCCCCCTTTATGGTGTTGCGCAGGACAATTCCATCTACGCGATCCGGCGGCCCCGATGCTGTAATGTCCTCGACCACACTGTTCCAGACGACGGAGATTTTGGGATGCGCAAACAGGCGGTCCTGAAGGATTTTCTCGGCCCGTAACGAATCGCGGCGATGGATCAACACCACTTCACTGGCATGGTGGGTCAGATACAGGGCTTCCTCAACGGCGGTATTGCCGCCACCAATCACCGCCACGCGCTTGCCGCGAAAGAAAAATCCGTCACAGGTGGCACAGGCTGATACGCCCGCCCCCTGAAGTCGTTTCTCATTCGGCAGCCCCAGCCAGCGTGCCTGGGCGCCGGTTGCAATGATGACCGAATCCGCTTCGAACACATCACCCGAATCCGCGGTGCAGCGAAATGGGGTGCGGGTAAAGTCCACATCGGTGATCAGATCATACACGATCTCGGTGCCGACATGACGCGCCTGCGCTTCCATCTGCTCCATCAACCAGGGGCCCTGCACCGATTCTGCAAAGCCGGGGTAGTTTTCAACGTCGGTGGTGATGGTCAACTGCCCGCCGGGCTGAAGGCCGCATACCAGAATCGGTTTCATGCTGGCGCGGGCAGCGTAGATGGCGGCGGTATAGCCGGCAGGCCCTGCACCGATAATGAGAACCTTGCTGCGATGGATCATGGTTTTTATCTATCTGAAACACAGGGACGGCATGCCTTTAGGATATGAGGCCAATCCTCCTTGCGGGCAAGGAGGAGCCTTCGCGCAAAGTTTTTAATTTTTCCGGCTGAGAATGGCTTGCAGCCAGCACGTTGAGTCATAATATTGCGCAGTCCAAGCATTCATGACAATTTTCCGTTTCACCACGATGAGCATCCCCAGCGCATGACCGCCGATCATTCTCTTCCCCATGAGCTGGACGCTATTGACCGGCGCATTCTGGCGGAATTGCAGGCCGATGGCCGCATGACCAATGTCGAGCTGGCGCGTCGTGCGGGTATTTCGGCGCCTCCCTGCCTGCGGCGTGTCCGTCGGTTGGAGGAGGCGGGTATTATCCGTGGCTATTACGCCGATACCAACCCGCAGGCGCTGGGCTGGGAGATCGAGTTCTTTGCCATTGTCGGACTGGACAGTCAGAAGGAACAGGCTCTGGCCGAGTTCGAAAAGACGGTGGGGGAATGGAGCGAGGTGCGCGAATGCCACATGATTCGCGGCGGCGGTGATTTTCTGCTGCGTTTGGTGGCACGTGATACGGCGCATGAAAATCAGCTGACCCAGCGCCTGACCGGTATGGAGCGTGTTACGCGGGTCCAGACGCTCCAGACGATTCGCACCAGCCGCGATATCGCGGGCGTGCCGTTATAAAGCGGCTTTGCAGGACCAGATCAGGCCCTGTTGAATTTCGCCTTTGCATGACGCAGCGCGACCGGCACCAGGGATAGCAGCGCCAGGATAAAGAGCGGCACCAGTACCGAGGGACTCATCAGCGCGTCTGTCGGAGCAAGGGATTGCTGTATGCTCTGGCGCAATCCTGCGCCGAGGCTGACCGTGATGCTGATCAGGGGTGCGCTGCCGATTGCGGTGGCGATGGCGAATGGCAGAATGCGATGGCTGGCAAATGGCGCGGCCAGCGTACTGAGCCAGAATGGCACCATTGGCATGAGCCTCGCTGCCAGCATATAATTGAACCCGTCCCGCTGGATCTGTGGGGCGATCTGATCGAGCCGGTGCAGGCAATGTGCGGGCAGCCAGCACCGCAGGCGCGTCAGCATGTATCGTCTGGTCAGATAGTGAAAAGCCGCGGCCCCGAGCGTTGCCCCGACAATGGCGGAGACAGAGCCGGCCAGCGTGCCGCACAAAGCTCCGCCCGCCAGCCCCAGAAACAGACCGCCCGGCAGCAGCAACAGGACGCTGAGTGCATAGGTGAGCATATACAGGGTGAAAGTCAGCGCCGGGTGTCGGTCAGCCCAGGGAAGCACCTGATCAAGCCAGGAATGAAGGACGGCAAGAGCATGTTCCATGATGGGAGGTCAGACTCGCAGAAAGTTAAAAAAGCGGATTACAGCGCGGGATCGTCCGCCATGCACAGCTTCTGATTGACGGATAGCCATTCACCCCCCTATAAGCCGCGCCTCGGCCGGTCAGATGCGTAGGCGTCTGCGGACCATCTGTATTGTACCGGAAATTTCGACCGGGCGCGATCCCGAAGCTGGGACGCCCCTAGCCTCGGAGAGCCTGACGTGAAGCGTACTTATCAACCCTCGAAACTGGTCCGCAAGCGGCGGCATGGTTTCCGCGCGCGTATGGCGACTGTTGGTGGCCGCAAGGTGATTGCCAACCGGCGTTCCAAGGGCCGCAAGCGTCTGTCCGCCTGATTTCGGACAGCCCTGTTTCGGTAAGGCCGGATTCGTATGTCCCTGATATGCGGCCCGGCTCCCAACGAAAGGGTTCCGCAGTCATGCGGGAAAAACGTCTGAAGCGGCGCGCGGAGTTCCTCCGCGTTGCCTCAAAGGGGCGCAAGGCCGCCGTGCATGGTCTGGTTCTTCAGGCCCTGCCCGCGCAGGCTGCCGACGCCCCTTTGCGCATTGGCTATACTGTGACCAAGAAAGTCGGCAATGCGGTTGTCCGCAATCGCACCCGTCGGCGCTTGCGTGAGGCGGCGCGGTTGGTGGCACGGGAATACGATCAGGCCGGCACACCCTTATCGGCGCATGATCTGGTTCTGATTGGACGAGACAGCACGCGCGGGCGGCCTTTCGATTCTCTGCTGGACGATCTGCGCCGCGCTCTGGCCAAGGCCGGAGTCATATGATGGCTGGTCGTATCATCGGATACGGGCTGAGGCTTGCGGTGCGTCTGTATCAACTGGTTCTGCGGCCCGTGCTGGGCACGAATTGCCGGTTTGTTCCCAGTTGCAGCGATTACGCGCTTCAGGCATTGCGCGAACACGGCACTTTTCAGGGTTCCATGCTTGCAGGGCGGCGCATTCTGCGCTGCAACCCATGGCACCAGGGCGGCTATGATCCGGTTCCTGCCGGAAGATGCCGCTGCAAAGATCATTCAGGACAGACGGCGGGTTGATGGACCAGAAACGGCTATTCCTCGCGATTGCGATTTCCTTGGGCATTCTGCTGGGTTTCCAGGGGTTGTACCGGCATTTCGTGCCGGAGCCTCCTGCTGCTGCCCGGACAGCCACGAATGCCGGGCAGGGTAAACCAAATAATACGCTGGGTGCGGTTCCGACCGATGCAACGGCCTCCCAGTCTCCTCCTCCGAAGGAAGGGGCCCGTCTGGCTGTCGATGCGCCGCGCGTAAAGGGCAGCATCAGCCTGGTCGGCGCGCGTTTCGATGATCTGGTCCTGCGCGACTATCATGAGACGGTCGACAAGAATTCCCCGTTGGTTCGTCTGCTGGCTCCGCTGAGCGGAGATGAGCCGTACTATGTGGAATATGGCTGGGTTCCGGAAGAATCGGGCATCGCTACGCCGGGCCGTGATACGGAGTGGAAGGCCGATGCCGCCACCCTGACCCCCAACAAGCCGGTGACGCTGAGCTGGGATAACGGCGCGGGCCTGACCTTCATGCTCAAGGTTGCGGTCGATGCCGATTACATGTTCTCGGTAACCCAATCCGTGCGCAATACGACCGGCAAGCCGGTGGTGCTGCATCCTTATGCACGGGTGCGCCGCGATTACCGGCCGGAGGTCGAGGGCTATACCGTTCTGCATGAAGGGCTGATCGGTGTGGTTGATGGCATCCTGCATGAGATCACCTACAAGAGCGCCGACAGCGATGGGGCCAAGAATAACGGCCTTGCTTTCGAGCATGCCTCCACCGGTGGCTGGGCGGGTATCACGGACAAATACTGGCTGACGGCGCTGATCCCTGATCAGATAACGTCGGTTGATTTCAGTTTCCGCGACACCAAGCCGAATGGCCGGGACGGGTATCAGGTCGGCATCATCTCCCATAATCCGGATCAGGTCGCGGCTGGGGCAGAGAGCGCCAGCACCACGCATCTGTTCGCGGGTGCCAAGGTGGTCAGCCTGCTGGATCACTATCAGGCGGAGTACCACATCCCCAGCTTTTGGGAGGCGGTCGATTTCGGGTGGTTCTGGTTCATCACCCGGCCATTCTTCTATGCGCTGGACTGGCTGTATCATCTGGTCGGCAATTTCGGTGTCGCCATTCTGATCTTCACGGTTCTGGTCAAGGCGGCTTTCTATCCGCTGGCAAGCAAATCCTATCGCTCGATGAGCAAGATGCGTCTGCTGGCCCCCAAAATTCAGTCCCTGCGTGAACGCTACAAGGATGATCCGACGCGGATGCAGCAGGAGGTCATGCAGCTTTACAAGGCTGAGGGCGCCAATCCCGCCAGCGGCTGTCTGCCGATGCTGTTGCAGTTCCCGATTTTCTTCTCACTCTACAAGGTCATCTTCGTGACCATCGAAATGCGGCATGCCCCGTTCTTCGGCTGGATTCACGATCTGTCGGCGGTCGATCCGACCAATCTGTTCAATCTGTTCGGGCTGCTGCCTTTCGACCCGACCCATATCTCTCCCTTCCTGCATCTGGGCATCTGGCCGTTGATCATGGGCGGCACAATGTATCTGCAACAGAAGATGAACCCGCCGATGCCGGACCCTGTGCAGGCCAGGATGTTCCAGTTCATGCCGATCATCTTTACCTTCATGCTGGCCCGCTTCCCTGTGGGACTGGTGATCTACTGGAGTTGGAACAATCTGCTGTCGATCGGGCAGCAATGGCTGATCCAGCGCCGCACCAAGCTGCCGCGCCCTGAACTGGCCAAGGTCTGAGCGGCGTCTATGTCTGATCAGACGCCGCAATTTGGGCAGACGCCCTCGGAAGCTGAACCGGATGCGGTGGCTCTGGAGGCCGGGCGCAAGCTCTTTGCCGGTGAGTGTACCTTCTTCCATGGCACGCAGAGGCTGGATCAGCTTCCGCCGCCCATGGGGGTGGAGATCGCTTTTGCCGGACGTTCCAATGTGGGCAAATCCACTCTGGTCAATGCCCTGACCGGACGGAAAACGCTGGCGCGCGCCTCATCCCAGCCGGGACGGACCAAGCAGCTGAATTTCTTCAACCTCGCCGACCAGCTCGTGCTGGTGGATATGCCGGGATATGGCTACGCACAGGCGGCGAAGGATGTGAAGGAAGACTGGCAGGGGCTGATGTTCAGCTACCTGCGCGGGCGGCCCAATCTGCGCCGGGTCATGCTGCTGGTCGATGCACGGGTCGAGTTCAAGGCGTCCGACATTGCGGTGATGGAGCTACTCGATAAGGCGGCTGTCACCTTCCAGCTGGTCGTGACAAAGGCGGATGCCGTGAAGCCGACACCGTTGCAACGCCGTGTCGCGGATGTCTATGCGGCGGCCCGTGCCCATCCTGCGGCGCATCCTCATGTCTTTGTCACCAGCAGCGATACAGGATCGGGAATCGCTGAGTTGCGCGCGGCCCTGGCCGGCCTGACGGACTGAGCATCCATGCGCGGTCAGGACTGGATGCCGGTTCTGGTGTTGCTGGGTCTGGTCTGTCTGGCTGTAGCGGGATGGAGGCTGTTTCCCCACCTGCAAGCATTCATTATGTTTCAGGATTGCGCGGCAGCGGGGCGGGTTGACTGCTGAAGCCGGGAGAAAAACGCTGTCAAACCGACTGGCTTTTCACGATTTCCTGTGGCTTTGTGATCGGGTTCGACTCTGGAATGATGTCGGCGAATGTCTTTCCGAAAGCGGGGAATGATGACTTTACCCGATGCGCTGCCAGTAGCACGGATCATCGTGCAGCCTGATGATGGTGTTGCTCCGGTCGTTGAACTGATCGCAGGCGCAAGCCGCTCGGTCAGATTGAAGATGTTCACCTTTACCTATGAGCCTATCATCACTGCACTTAAGGCGGCTCATGATCGGGGTGTCAGCGTGCGGGTCATGCTCAATCCGGCCCGTTCTTCGGGGTCACGCGCGAATGATGAGACGATGGCAGGATTGCGTGCCGCCGGCATCGAAGCGATCTGGTCCAATCCGGCTTTCCCGGTCACGCATGAAAAGTCGATGGTGATCGATGAGCAGCGTGCCTTGATTGCCACCTTCAATTTTGTCGAAAAATATTTCACCCGCACCAGGGATTATGGGGCGATCATCGAAGATCAGGCGACGGTCGCGGAGATCCTGCAAGGTTTCGATGCCGACTGGAACCGGCAGCCTTTCTGGCCGCGCTCAGGTTCCCCACTGGTGTGGAGCAATACCTCCGCCCGTACGGCCATGTGTGCCTTTATTGATTCGGCGCAGGAGACGCTGTGGATTCAGCACCCCAAATTCGTCGATGCCACTGTGCTGGATCGGATCGTTGCGGCACAGGCGAGGGGTGTTGCGGTGCGTATCCTGTGTGGCGGCCGGCATGGCATCAGCGAGGTTGACCTGCTGGACACATTTTCCTCACTGCGCATCATGCAGCGTATGGATATAGCCATTCACAAGCAGAAAACACTTCGTGCTCATGCGAAGCTGATGATTGCCGACAAAACGACGGCCTTGATCGGCTCCATGAATATCGACCGCAGCGCTTTCGATATCAGGCGGGAGCTGGGCATTGTGCTGCATGGAGAGGACACAACAAAGCATCTGCGCGAAATATTCAAAAGCGACTGGAAAATCTCTCATCGCTATGATCCGCCGGATCCGCTGACCGTGCATCTGCATGTCGAGGATGATCATGAGCCTCATGATATCGAAGTGGCTCATGAATGATCATATCCCGTGTCCGGATGCATCATGTCGCCGGATGATGCGATAAGCCCGGTTGAGCGCCCCAGCCTGTGGCGTATCGCAATGACCTTCAACCAGATTGCCTTGCTTGGATTCGGAGGAGGCTTATCCGCGTGGTCACGCGATGTACTGGTTCTGCGTCGCCGCTGGCTCAGTGAAGAAACCTTTCTGAGTGCTCTGACGGTGGCGCGTGTTCTGCCCGGTGCGAATCAGGTCAATCTCGCCGTTTTCGTCGGCACACGCCTGAGAGGTGTCAGCGGTGCCCTGGCTGCCATTGCCGGGCTGGTGATGGTGCCATTTCTGATTATCCTTGCCCTGAGTGTCGGCTATCTGGAATTTCAGCATGCACTCTGGTTACAGCATGTTCTGGCCGGCCTGGCGGCGGGGGCTGTCGGGCTGACATTTTCCATGGCCTGGCAGACGGGCAGGAAAGTGCTGACCGCGCCTGCTCCAGCCCTTATTTTTGCTGCCAGTGTTCTGTTATCGTCAGTGGTCCGTATGTCTCTGCTCTGGATGTTGCTGATCTTGTTGCCGGTTAGTTTTCTCTGGGCCTGGTTCACCAACGAGAAGGACAGGCAGCGGTGATGTCGCCGAGGCTACTCGATATTATTATGCTGTTCGGTGGCGCTTCCCTGCTGTCATTCGGTGGTGGCAACGCTATCGTGCCGCATCTTCAGATGCAGACGGTCGAGGTCTATCACTGGCTGACCGCCGAGCAATTCGCTGATGCCTATGCCATGGCGCAGGTTGCACCGGGACCAAGCACATTGCTGGTCACCATTCTGGGTTATGATGCAGCGGGCATTCCGGGGGCGGTACTGGCCACAATCGCCATGCTCATCCCCAGCAGCCTGCTGGTCTTCGGAGCAGCCTTGCTCTGGAAAAGCATGGGGGAGGGCCGGTTCCGGCGTATCTTTGAACGCGCCATGGCACCGTTGGCAGTCGGACTGGTTCTGGCCAGTGGGATCATCATCACCAAAAGCAATGACCATAGCTGGCCGGCTTATGGCATTACGGCAGCCTCGACGCTGGTGCTGTGTCGGTGGCACCTGCATCCGGTGGCGGTAATGGCTTGCTGTGGCGTCATTGGCTGGCTGGTGAAACTCTGACTGTTGGCTCCGGCTTTTTCATTGAGCCAGACCAAGCGTATCGCTTTTGATCTGTTGTAGCGCATAGCGGAACGGCGCATCGGAAACAGCCACAACCCCGCCAAGCGGTGTTGCCATTTCCATGACGACGAACAGGGCCACGCAGATCGAAATGGCTGAAACAATAAGAGCAACACTGATGAAAATGCTGAAATCGGCATTCAGCCCGTATATAAAGAAAGATGCCAGCATCCACAGGATCAGCGTGATATAAAACGGCTTGCTGATAGAGGATGTTGATTGCGAAATAATCTGCCAGTGAACCCGGTTCAGCGGAGAAAGGCGCTCCTCAAGTTCAAATTGCAGCCGCTTCTTTTCGATGGTTTTCGGCGTCCAGTCACGTACGATTGCTTCCATCTGCATCAGTCTTTTGGCCTGAGCGGTTGCTTTGGGGGCCGGGTCATTGAAATCATAGATGCAATGGGCCGTAAATTCTTTCAGAAGCGTCTGAGCATCGGCAATGTCAGTCCCGTACTCTATAAGCAGCCTGTTAAACTGAACGATCTGGATGGCTTCCTCGTTCACCGAGCGTGAGAGGCTATCATACGCTTCTTTACCTGAGGTCACCATCAGGCCCAGAACAATGGCGCCGAATGTCACCAGCATGCCGATGACGGCATGAACGACAGCCGATGTCTCGCTGTTTCGATGATGCGGCGGCAGGCGGATACGCAGCCATAGTCCGGCACGATAGGCCCCCAGCAGCACCACAAACATCAGTGCTACGGCCAGAAAATTCATAAGATCGTAATAATCCATCAGGCGGGTCCGTTTCTGGTTCCCTCGCCATCGAGCGAATCAGCGAGGCGGGGGCACCCATAGTATAAACGGAGACGTCTGGCGATCATGCGGGGATAAGGAGGAGGCCAGGCTTTCTTAAGCATCTCCGTCAGGAGATGAAAACAGACAGGGCACCCCGTATAAATCTGGAGTGCCCTGATGATTGTTAGTCAGTTCCGTTCGAAATAATGTCAGTAGCCGTAACGACCGGGAGGGGGAGCGGGGCGCTGGTAATAGCCGGTCGGGTAAGCGTTTTGCTGAGGCGTGGTGACGGCGCCGCCAACAGCCCCCAGTGCACCGCCCGCCAGGGCACCGATTGCAGCTCCTCTGCCGCCTCCGGCAATTGCCCCCAGCGCTGCACCGCCTCCGGCACCAAGGGCCGCCCCACCTATGGCCCGTTGGCCGGGATCATAAGGATTGGTGCAGGCGCCAAGGCCGAGAATGCCGGCAGCCAGCAATATGCGTCCTGCAATACGACTGTACATCCGCGTGTTTCCCTTTCTGTTCAGTTTTGTCCATTCTTGCCACCGTATGAATGTAGCAGAATGGCCAAGGTCGCAGCATTATTCAGTCAGTATTTTGATGGCAGAAATAAGACGGTTTTAAGGCGCAACAGGACAGTTTCTTGACGAATATGGTCTGTTCCGTGTGTTGTGGTGATGGCGGGGACTGCCCATGCCGATGGAATGATGTCGAGTGAAAGAGAACGTATGACTGGCGCGTCGCAGACGGAGGTTCACGTGAACACCGATGATTTCGGCTCGGCAGGGGAGCAGGCGCGAATCCTTGCTCATGCTCTGCCGTTTATGCGCCGCTATGCGGGTGCAACAGTTGTCGTGAAATATGGCGGTCACGCCATGGGTGATGAGCGGCTGGCCGAACAGTTCGGCGCTGATATCGCTTTGCTCAAGCAGGTGGGCATTAACCCCGTGGTTGTGCATGGTGGTGGCCCGCAGATCAATGACATGCTGAAACGTCTGGCGATCCAGTCCCGATTCGTGGATGGGTTGCGAGTGACCGATGCAGCCATGGTTGAGGTCGTCGAGATGGTGCTGGCTGGTACTGTCAACAAGATGGTCGCTGGTCTGATCAATCGTGCGGGCGCCATGGCGGTTGGGATTTGCGGCAAGGATGGCGGTCTAATTCATGCACGGAAATTACAGCGCACAGCGATAGATCCCGACAGCCATATAGAGAAAGCGCTTGATCTCGGTTTTGTGGGAGAACCTGCTCATATTGATGTCCGGGTTATTCATGCCCTGACCGGGGCCGGGCTGATCCCGGTTATTGCGCCGGTTGGCATCGGGGAAGACGGGCAGACATATAATATCAATGCCGATTCTGCGGCTGGTGCCATTGCTGGGGCGTTGGGGGCCAAGCGTCTTCTGATGCTGACAGATGTTCCCGGTGTTCTGGATACGGATAAAAAGCTGATTCCGGAAATGAGCGCGGCGGATGTTAAGGCAGGCATTGCCGATGGCACGATTACGGGTGGCATGATCCCGAAAGTCGAATGCTGTGTCGATGCGGTTGAAAAAGGCGTACGCGGTGCGGTGATTCTCGATGGTCGTCAGCCGCATGCCTGTCTGTTGGAAATGTTTACAGAAGGGGGAATTGGCACGCTGATTCGCGGCTGAGCCGGATAGCGGGGGAGGGGAGATGGCAGCATTTCCCCTCCTATTGTTCAGTCCCGATGGTCAGGTACCGCTCGGCCGACTGCCTGCCCAACCAGCACCAGAGCTGGACCGCCTTCACTCCAGTCCGGGGCGGTTGCAACCAAATGATCCAGAGTGCCGAACAGGGTGCGTTGTGCTTCTGTCCCACCCCGTTCGATCAACGCGGAGGGCGTGTCAGCCGGAAGTCCTGCGGCCAGCAATCCGTCTCTCAGCCGCGGCAGCGTTACAATCCCCATATAGACGGCCAGAGTTCCTCCCAACTGTACCGCGCCGTGAAAATCCATTTCCAGTGTGCCATCTCTGGTATGGCCGGTGATGAAGGTTACGGCGCGTGCCGCCTCTCTATGGGTGAGCGGGATGTTGGATCCTGCCGCGCAACCAAGGGCTGCGGTAATACCGGGAACGATCTCGAAGGGGATTCCTGCTTCAGCCAGGGCTTCGGCTTCTTCTCCGCCGCGACCAAAAATAAGCGGGTCGCCCCCCTTGAGCCGAACGACACGCTTACCTTCCTGTCCGAGACGGACCAGCAGGGCGTTGATGTCTTCCTGCCGCATACAGTGATTGGCGCGGGCCTTGCCGACAAAAATACGGCCGGCATCACGGCGGCCCATGTCGAGGATTTCATCCGTGACCAGCCGGTCATGCACGATCACATCTGCTTCACCCAGCAGGCGTTGCGCACGCAGCGTCAGCAGATCAGGTGCGCCCGGACCGGCACCCACTAAATAAACGATTCCCTTGCGAGAGATTGTGTCCGGTTGGTTGATGGCAGCCTCGAACAGTTTTCCGGCTTCGTTCTCCTGTCCGCTCAGGGCAAGATCGGCGGCGGGTCCGGTCAGCAGGGTTTCCAGAGCCCGGCGCCTGATCGCCATATCAGGAAAAGCCGCCCGTACCTTGTCCTTGAATTGCTCGGCCAAAGTAGCGAGCCTGGCATAGTTGGGTGAAACCAGTGCCTCAATCTTCGCCCGCAGCAACCGGGCCAGCACAGGCGCCGCGCCACCGGAGGAAATGGCAATGGTCAATGGGCTACGGTCAACGATAGCAGGTGTGATAAAGCTGCATAATTCCGGGCGATCTACTATATTGACCGGAATACCACGCTCGATTGCGGTTCTGGAAAGGGCTTGCAGATCCTCGTCAGGCGCCTCCGCTCCGATGGCAATAGCGCAGCCGTCGAGAAGACTGGGTTTGAATGTTGGCGATATGTTCACCTCGGCACCGGCTCGGCGCAGGGCCTGTGCCTTACGGTCTGCGGATTCGCCCTGGCCAATAACCAGTGCTTTCCGCCCTATAATATCCATAAATGCCGGGTAGTGACGCATATCCGTAAAGCCTTCTTCAACGCCGTATTAAGCTTCCTTGCTGTCGGACAATATCCATTTCACCATCATTTCAAAGGTTTGAGACGGTATCGATCCTGTGAACAGCGTCCGGGCGACTTTGTCATAAAACAGAGGTGGAATTTCTCCTTACGAACATGAAAGAGAATTTATCTCATTTAAGAGCCATTCCTATGGCGGAATTGGCTACCAGGAGGCTAAGTGAAAGAGGATCGTTGGTCATTCTGTATCTGCTGACGGGTTTCTGGGCGAAGCGTTATACATTTAAAAGGTCTGCATAATTGCCTGTGCTCGTTACCGGAGTCGCTGGTTTCATTGGCTTTCACGTCGCGCGTGCCTTAATGCGTCAGGGCGAAACCGTTATCGGCATTGATAATCTGAACAGTTATTATGATGTTGGCCTCAAGCGAGCTCGGCTTGCTGTGTTGGAAAGAGAGGCGAGGTTCAGTTTCTTTAAGGTCGATCTGGCTGATCGTGTGGCGATGGCCGAGTTTACGCGAAGCTGTTACTCGGTGGACAGAATTGTGCATCTGGCGGCACAGGCCGGGGTGAGATACTCGCTTCTTGATCCCTACGCCTATGTCGCTTCCAATATCATGGGACATCTGGCCATTCTGGAGATGGCCCGTGCCCTGCCGGACCTGCGTCATCTGGTCTATGCCAGTTCGTCATCTGTTTACGGAGGCGATCTGGAAGCCCCGTTTCGGGAGTCGGAACGGATTGAGCGGCCGCTTTCGCTATATGCCGCGACAAAGCGTGCTGATGAGCTGATGAGCGCGGCTTATGATCACCTGTTTGGGATTCCTCAGACCGGTTTGCGCTTTTTTACGGCCTATGGTCCGTGGGGGCGACCGGATATGGCTTATTATGCCTTCGCCAAAGCCATTACTCAGGGAGAGGAAATCCAGCTTTTCGATCATGGCCGATTGAAGAG